>NZ_JBKHUI010000025.1:0-47427 GCF_046569695.1 Kluyvera sp. 142486 | reverse complement strand
GTTTTAACAAATCAAAAGGGGTTTTAATAACTGGCTTAAAGCTGAAAGCTTTCCGGAACCCCCAGCCTAGCTGGGGGTTTTCTGTGCACAAAAAAGGCCTCCCACAGGAGGCCCGTAAACGCGATGATTTATTGGGGGGAAATTTAACGACGGGCAGGTTTCTGCCGACGGAATATTTCCACCGAACCCGCCAGACAGAGAATATAGCCAAAGAGTTCCGTCCCTTCTTCCACCATATTTTTCACCTCACGAACGTAGCCATCCTGTAACAGAGAGTGCCAGAGCAACGACATACCAAACAGGCGAGAAAACACCAACGTGGTCAATAATCCCGCGAGCATAATCCCGAAGGTGGGTTTTGCTGAATACAGGGTGAGCTGATGTAATACCCGTTGCGGCTGTCGAAACGCGTAGATAAGCGCAGTAATACTGACTGCCAGTGCAAACCATACCCAACTGCCGTGGTGGATCAGGTCGAAAATACCGTCGAGTTCGCGGATCAGCATAGCCATAAAGAAGCCGGCAATCAGGGTATTACATTGACGCATATCAGGTTGCTTACGTGCCGCCACCAGGTGGATCAAGACGATAAGCAAGAGGATAGTCTCCTGAACAATCTCGGTGAGCGAGACCTCAGACAGGCTGTTTTTGAGAATATTGACATCGATATGCAGGCATAAAATAGCAGCGCCGGTTGCCAGCGATAAAAAGAAGCAGCGCAAAAATAAATTAACTAAAATCATAATAATCACGGTATTTTAATAAAAAAACAGTTTACATTGCTGACCGTAACAGAACTTATCCTTATGTGCCTCAGTGAGGCATAAAATTTAACAATTATTGCCTTATTCCAGTGTAATAATTAATACCACTCTAGCGCAGGGACTATATTTTAGGATGAGGAACATCTGGCAAATATATGACTATCGACATAAACATTTCGGCGTCAGAGCATATTTTTCGAACATTCAGCGCGGCCTGCCTCGGCGGCAGTCGCGCAGGAACGCTCCTTCCTCAGGCTGCCAGCCAGCGCTGCCCTTCTGCTTTCATTTTCGCTTCCAGCTCGCTACCGCGCGTGGCGAAGACCCGGCCAAGCGGGAAGCCGCTTTTCTCCAGCAGATAGGCCAGCGGGGCATATTCTCGCGGGTAACGGGCAACATCTTTCTGCACAATCTCCACGCAGCCCTGCGGGAAGGTAAACGTCCCCATATCGTAAATGCTCTGTCGGTGAAACAGTTTCCAGACCCCATCCCGTTTTTCCGCCAGATCGAAAAAGCGATTGTGGCATTCACAACCGATATTCAGCTTAACGTTCTCGGCAATAATCACCGCGTTAGTTTCCAGCGTGGCTTTATTACCGTCGGCGTTGAAGGTGATGCGCGGTAAGGTAATCAGGTGCTTTGTGCGCAGGTCGGACGCCCCCATGCGCATCGACCCATCGACAAAATCGCCCGCCAGCCCTTCAAACCAGGTGATCTCAATAGTGCCATCAGGGTGAAACAGATCTCGTAGCTGCGCCCATTCACCAAGATCGCGATGGATCCAACCGTTGACCAGATCGTTGAGCTGTTGGCGATCGTTATTCAGATTTTGCATGGTGTTTTCTCCGGTAAGGGTGTGCGTTGAGTGTGCTGGTGAAGACGTGTAAATTCAAATATATTGATATAACTGATTCATCATTATTAATGATTAATAGAGCTCATCATGGAACTGCGTCATCTCCGCTATTTTCTGGCCGTTGCTGAAGAAGGCCACTTTGGCCGCGCTGCCGAGCGGCTAAACATCGTGCAGCCTGCGTTAAGCATGCAAATTAAGGCTCTGGAGTCTGAACTCGGCGGCGCGCTATTTGCTCGCACCAGTCGACGCGTTGAGCTTACCGAAGCCGGGAAACTCATGTTGATAGAGGCCAAACGAACATTAGCGCAGGCAGAGTACGCCCGCCAGGCTGTCGAGCGGGCGCTACGTGGTGAGACGGGGCGAGTGCGGGTGGGCTTTGCCGGGAATGCTATTTTTAGCGGCAAGATGACGACCGACCTGCGCGAATTTCACTGTGCTTATCCGGATGTTGAACTGGTCATTGAAGAGATGGCCCCTCAACAGCAGGTAGAGGCGATTCTGGCAGGACAGCTTGATGTAGGTTACGCCCCCGATAACAGTAAAACCGCATCGCCGGGCATTATCGCGCAGCCCATCGGGCGCTGGGCGTTTCTGGTGGCCTTCGCTGACGATCGATCACTGGCCGCTCACGCAAGCATTTCCCCTGAACAGCTCGCCGGGGAAGCGCTCATTCTTTACGAAGCGCACGATATTCATGAACGGCTTTGCCTGTTGCTGCAAGAAAGGCTTGGCGACCAGTTACATATTGCGCAGCGCTCCAGCAGTACGCTAAGCGTGCTCGCTATTGCTGCTGCCGGACTGGGTGTAGCGTTAATTCCGGCCCCACTGCAGCAGGTGCACATTCCAGGCCTGGCCTATCGTCCTCTGGATGATATTGAACTGAACGCCAACCTGATGCTGATATTTCGCGCGCAGGAGTCGAGTGCTGCGGTAAAGGGGTTTATTCGAGGGGTCACGGGGTAGCAAGAAGCAAAGCCTCAAATATCAGGGGGAGTCCCTTCCCCATGCACATCAGCTTACATGCTCTTCGCCGTACCGGTAGAACTAAGTGCAGCGATTAGCTTTGTTTTTTCGGCCGGTGAGTTAATGGTTTTGAAACACTCCGCGATGATTTTTTTAGCGACAGTTTGCGTTAACTCATAATTATTTTTTTCCCAGTCGCCGATAGGCCTGGTACGCTCAGCTGAGAGTAGATCGCTGCTCGAGCACGTATGAGAATAATCACCGCTCTTTATTGTGGCAGAGTAGAAGAACGTATAGTCACTGGTATCTAAGCCTTCGTATAAGAGCTTATATTTATACGGCTGGATGACAATTTCTTTATTTACATTAGAAGGGATATCAGCGCTAGTCAGAAGTTTATCAAGCTCTGGGTTGACGTATTCCATCGTTCTGTTTTGAACGCTGCCAACGTAGGTGCCTTTGAGCTGGTCTTTACTAAATGTATCTACCTGTGAGCTCCCCCCACCCAACAACACCGCAGCAAACTGCAACGTTTTCAACGCGACAACCTTCGCATTATCAGATTTAGCGACAAGATTAAGCGAGTTATTCGTGTCTTCGATGACATCGCCATTGATCGCATTTTGCGTCAGAACGTCAATTTTAGAACCATTGCTGAGTTTAACTACTCGGGTATCCACAATCTTTGTTTTCGGCGGTTGAGTCGTTGAACATGCACTCAGCGCAAGGCCCATAAAGGCCAACAAGGTCATTTTATATTTATTTTCCATCAACAACACATCCCATATAGATCGTTAGCATGATATCAAGATCGGATTATTCTTATCATATTTTTAAATTAATAAAAGCTTAAACACTTATTTTTGGTAGGGGGTAAACCGACATTTGTGAATAAAATCATAGTTCCATAAGGAATGAACCTACGTTTTTTTCAAATAAAGCCAATAAATTTTAGTTAAGGGAAAATCAATAGTTCGCGAGGAACTTGGGATGAGGTGAAGTGAGATCCGTTTGATGATAAAGCACAGCCTTAGTCGACGACACAAAGCAAAAAGGGCTTGTCTTGTGACAAGCCCTTTTCTAATTTTACGGAAGCGTAAACTGTTGTCTTACATCCTTTTGAATCCAACATAACGACATTATTCACTTGTTACCGTTACGTTAGTTTCAGCTTTCATTTAAAAATACTCAATCAAAAAACTGAGAGCCACAATAAATGGCGCTCAGGGTTCCGAGGGAAATCTATGATTGTTGCCACCGAAGACCATCAGCACGATTGTTAATATAGCCTACTGAATGAAATATATTTTCTAACAGCTATTTACTCTGCTCTGTTCTGTTTTATTTCAGCATAGCGGGCAGTCAGTTGTTTCAGATGCATCTCCAGTTGAGACCGTGCGGCGGCAGGTAGGGGGACTCCGGCAGGATTTTCCGACAAAGCGCGCAGTTGCTCTTCCGCCGGTACGGACTGATTAAAAGACTGTCGGATGGAAAATACAACTGACTTCAGTTCGCTGACCGTCATGTATTTTCCTTTCTGCTCATCAAGCCCGTTCAGCCGGTCACTCAGTTTTTGTAACGTTATCATTCCCTGATTCCAGCCATTGAGTTGTCCTGCTGGTAATGCGGAAGCATTAAGTTGTTGCTGCCACTGTTGTACCAGGGGCTTAGCCTGTTCCGGCCAAAGCACTTGAACCTGCTCAGTCAGTTTTCTGGCGTAGCTGAGATTCCAGTCAGGAGGTAATTTATCCAGCCGGGCAAGCTGCTGCTGAGTTTTAGCAATCACTGTGTGCGATGATGAGGGTTGCTGACGCAAAATGTCCAACTGTTCAGGCGTAAGAGGCGCGGGCAATGGCGCCAGTGAGGCTGAAAACTGAGTCTGTAACGGGTCTGGTTGGTGAAAATGATGCCAACCCCACGCTACGAAGGTGCTTATCACCAGCATGGTGCACATTCCGGCAGCGAAAGACTTCCACTGTTCAACCGGAGCCGGCATTGCCACCAGAACGTCAACGTTCGCCTGTTGTTCGGGCTGCGCAACGTATATCCATTTCGCTGCACGGTCTGGCGTATCTTCAGGCTTACTATCTGTTTGATAATCTGCTGATATTTCTGTTCTATTGATGACGTTCGCTGGCAGCACAATTCCCGGCTGAATGTTTGGCCCGGTGCTGGTTGCGTCATCGCTGTTTTCCAGCCGGACAGCACTATTGTGCATCAGGGTACGCAACGTATCGATCTGGCTCAAATGCTTAAGCTCCAGGCGCTGCAGTATCTCCCCCAGGTCGGTAAGGAGTTGTTCAGCACGATACAGCTGGCTAAGGTCGCTGTAATGTAACGGGAGCGAGCGCATCCGTTGCTGCAAACGCTGACTTAGACTGCAGAGGATTTCCATGCGCGCATGGACTGGTTGCGGCCACAGCGTCCCCCATTGATGGTTTATCAGCGCCTCAAGTATAGCCAGTCCTTCATTGAGTCCGAACAGCCCAGCCAGTTGCGTCCGCACCAGCGTGTACCAGGCTGCGGTTTGCAGTTCGACGCCGTTTTGCTCAAACAGTGAGAGGCAGAGTTTTTCAGCATATCGCCAGTTCACATCCGGGCGAGCCGGATGCGTCAGCTTACTCAGCTCATCGCGCAGGGAGACATAATCCGGCAGCATGCGCGGGTCGCTGCCGGTTTTTATTTTACGTTGAGTGATGTCATGCATGATCGGTTGTCCCTTCTGACGTTTCCGAAAATGGGTCTATAACAACGCCAAACATCGCCACGTACAGTCCGATGCCCGTCAGATAGGCGTCCATCCGATCCTGAATTTGCGCCATACACCATATGGTTACGACTGATGTCACTGTAACCTGCCTCCGTGAGCGCAATTTTCGCTTCCTGCACCAGGCGGCAAGCCCGGCGGTAAAGACCCTCACCGTCATGGACTTCCTGGCCCCCCCGCAGTTGGCTGACCATCAGCCAGCCCGGGTAGAAGATACGTTCTATCAGGCTGAGTTCGGATTTATTCATGTACGCAGCACCGCAAAAAGTTCAAGTTTCACATCCCCCAGCGATCGCGGGGTATAGAAGGTACAATTGCCCATCTCGAGCATTGCGCGAGCCGCCTCAGTACTCAGGTCTAGTGAGAAATACTGGTTCTCAAGGCGCAATGGGATAGCAGCTGGAACATGAGTCAAAGGTTTGATAATCATTCCGCTCAGGGCCACATTCACTACATCTGAAACATCATCAAAGCTGCCAGCTTTACAGAGTTGCGGGAATTTCGTCTGAAGCTCATGGTTCGGCATGGAAGAGCGTACGGAGAGGTAGAAGTCCGCCCCTTCGCGCAGGCGCGCATCGTGCAGGGCACCTTTCCAGATCTGCTCCTGATGCTCCAGATGAATACTCACCACCCGTGACGGCAAACTCGCTTCCAGTAGTTTATCGAGCAGTGCTAGCAACGGCGGAAATACCCGTTCCGGTGCATCATGCTGATAAGCAGGAATGTCCCCAGCGTCTTGCTCAAGTGAGAAGGTCAACAGACTACCGGCCAGACGGGTTAGCTCGCGGTACAGCAGTTCCGGGTGACGACCTGGTGTTTGCAGCAGTTCCGTCAGCACCGGTTCGGCGCTGTTCAGGGCATTGAGCAGCCAGAATAGGGAGACGTCCGCGACCGCAAAATCGGCCATCCGCTCATTGCTCTCACGCCGCATGGCCATCAGGCGACGACGACGAACCTGCAGACGAACCAGCAGATCCCCCAGTTCGGTAACCAGCCACGGGCTTGTAGAAACGGAAAGCATCGGTGGAATGAAAGCCGGGTCTCGGCTCCACTGCCCCTGAGCATTACGCACCAGGCGGGCCACCGGGCAGATCAGGTATGCTGTGTTTTCCTGGCTGGACAGACGAAGAGTGAGTGCATTACGCAGAATGCCAATTTCTCCGCTTTCATAACCAGCCAGCTCCTGCACCACCACCCGCTCGGCTTTCCAGCGGCGCGGGCGTTCACTGTCCTGTCCGTTATCAAGGTTGCCACCACTGGCGCTCAGCAGAGGCAGTGCTGCAACCACCTCAACGACCTCAGAACCGTTTGCGGCGGATAAATCACATACCGGCGGAAGATTATCCGCCAGTTCGGTATCAACAATAGTGCCATCCTGAAAACGCACGACCAGACGGATGGCATTCAGACGCGAGAGCGCAAGCGCTGCATCATCAAACTCTGCCGCAATCACACCCCAGGGATGAGAAATAACCATCCGGGCGACCGTGTCGGCAACGTACTCGCTCCAACGGGTCTGCTGCTGGAACTGTTGCGGGGCCAGAGCGGCCCCATCCTCCCAAAGTGGGCGGTAAATTTTCATCCCTGATTTCCCCTCGCCTTACGATTTGGCTTTTGGCATCTGGGAAACCAGCGACAGATTGACATCCATCCCTTCCACCTGGAAGTGAGGCACAGCGTACAGCTTCACGCGGAAGAAGCCCGGATTATCCTCGATATCTTCCACCACAACTTTCGCATCGCGCAGCGGGTGGGAAGCCTGCAGCTCGTCGCCCGGATCGGTCATTTCAGTCACTAACGTGCGCACCCAGGTGTTCAGCTCCAGCTCCAGTAGACGGCGGTCCTTGGTGGTACCGATGTTTTCGCGCTGGATAAGCTTAAGGTAGTGCGCAATACGCGACAGCAGGAAGATGTACGGCAGACGGGCATTGATACGGCTGTTGGCCGTCGCATCCGCGGTGTCGTACAGAGCCGGCTTCTGGGTGGAGTTGGCGCTGAAGAAACAGGAATAATCTCTGTTCTTATAATAACTTAGAGGAATAAATCCCAGGTTCGCAAACTCAAACTCGCGGGTTTCCGGGATCATCACTTCTGACGGGATCTTGACCTGATTGCCAGTGCCCAGATCGTACAGATGAATAGGCAGATCCTGCACGGCACCGCCGGCCTGCGGGCCACGGATTTGCACACACCAGCCGTTGTTAATGAAGCTGCGAACCATGTTAGAAGCGAACGCAAACGAGGCGTTAGTCCACAGGTATTTGTTGTGATCCGGGCCTTTCACTTCTTCCACGTAGTTGAAGCTACGAACGGGCACAGTGTCCGGGCCATACGGGAGACGACCCAGCACGCGTGGCATCACCAGGCCGATATAGCGAGCATCATCCGTCTCGCGGAAGGATTTCCACTTGATATACTCTGCACGGTCGAAGTAGTTACCGATATCCTTGATGGCCGCCACTTCCTCCATAAACTCCTTCAGGAAAAATTTCGGGCCGGCAGAGCCGATAAACGGCATGTGGGCAGCGGCAGACACTTTTGAAATGTTGCGCAGGAGCGCGACATCCTGCGCAGAAGCATCAAATTCGTAAGCGGAAATCAGCGCAGCGATCGGCTCTCCACCCGGTGTGTCATACTCATCAATATAGGTATGTTTATACAGCCCGCTCTGAATGATTTCCGGGCTGTCTTCGAAGTCCTGGCGCAGGTCTTCTTTGGACATATCCAGTAGCTCAACCTTTACGTTCTGGCGGAAATCAGTCTTATCGACAAGCGATTTCACGCCGCGCCACAGACTTTCCACCGCCTGAAAGGCATCATGGTGCATTACAGCATCAAGCTGGCGGCTAATCTGGTAGTCAAGCTCAGCGATATGATGGTCAATCAGGTTTTTGTCGAGTTTTTCAACCTTTGAACCCGACTTTTTAAGGCACTCCAGGAATACCTGCATGCCGGCCGTTAAACGTTCATCCGCAGTCGCATCTGACATCGCCTGTGCATCCTGCCAGATATCAAGCGCACTTAGCGTGGACACCGGGTTTAGATTAATTTTCTCAAACAGGGACGCATAAACCCCACCAGCCACAGGACGATCCAGCACCATACTCTCGCCACCAGCGACATTCTCATTTTTTACAGACATCAGCATCTTCCTTATTAATCCGTTAAATCGTCATGACCGTTATGACTGTTTAGGGGCCAGAGCCGAAAGTTCGGCTCTGAGCTCTGCACTTAGCGCCGGGTCGAGCAGAATCTTTTCTAGCTCTTTTCGGAATGCCTGGTTGTCCAGCAAGTTAGCTTTCAAATCACGGAGTAGATTTCGCATAGAAAGCATCGCTTTCAATTGCGGTATTTGCCGGGAGACCTGTTCAGGATTGAAATCCTTCATGCTCTGGAATGTCAGACTGATATTGTCTTCGCTACCGTCGGCAGCAAGCGTATTCTGGACGGTTAGATTTATTTTTGGGGAATATTCGGAAAGTACCGCATCAAAGTTATTTTTATTCAAATTAACTTTCCCACGTTCTGATAATGGCGCTGTTTCCTGACCATTACTGAAATCGCCTGCTACAAGTAATTTCAAGGGGAGTTCAGTTTTCTTGCTAGCCCCACCCGTATGCAGATCGAGTTTTAGGTTAATACGTGCCTTTGGCACTTCATTCTGGAAACTGTCAGCCATCTCATCATCCCTCAGTTTATCGCTGTGCGCACTTTTCATACTACAGTAGTTACCACGCAATAATAGAATAATGATCGACACAATATCAAATTTTCAGATCTTTAGTCCGAAATTGGAATATTCTTAAGAATTTTCTACTACCCGATCATGGTGGATAGTACTGAAACATCAGTAAAATGAACCACAATTGGTACAATGCGCGAACATTAATGTCGCAACAGTTAAAACATATGGTAAGTTTCTATGAAAATGATCTCGCATTGATTTAGATCAATATAGAAATGATAAAAACACCCATTCCATTTCAGATATATGATTTGAAAACAGCAAGAGATAAAGCGGAGGGAATAACAGGAAAACCGAAGCTATAATATTGCGAAAAATGGCAATGTCTTCCCGCAGCAATTCCGTAGAAAAAGCAAAAGCATGATCATGAAGAAAGGACAGATAAACCTGGTTGCCTCCTGCCAGTCCCAGCATGGAGGCATAAGGTTATTGGTTAAATACTCCCAGATACCAGATATATCAGACGACGAAGAAAGCCATAAAGATAAAAAGCTAATCAGCGGACATAAGATTGAAAACGAGGTTGTGGTAAACGGCTATAAAATCAAAGCCGCACCCTCGCTGGCGCCACTTCTGGTTGAGTAAAAATATCCTACAAAACAAACGCAAAAAGGGCTTGTCTTTCGACAAGCCCTTTTCTAATTTGGCGGAAGCGTAGAGATTCGAACTCTAGAACCCTTTCGGGTCGCCGGTTTTCAAGACCGGTGCCTTCAACCGCTCGGCCACGCTTCCAATGAGGCGCACTATAAACATCCCGAACGGACCTGTAAAGCACCAAAACGTTCGTTTGCCTGAAAAACAGCCAAAATGTGGTTATTCGTCTGAAAAAACAACAAAGTGGCTATTTTTACGACGCTTTATTCCTCAAATTTCCGCTTAATGCTTTTTGATGTAGATATCTTTGGTGGAGAAGTTTCCAAGGCGATCCGGCGCAAAGCCGCCAACCCACGGTTTCACCAGGTGCGTACGCACATAGTGATAAACCGGAATGGCGGGTACATCACGCGCCAGCAGATCTTCGGCTTTCTGGTAGTCACGTGCGCGCTGAGCGACATCTTGCGTTCTGGCCGCATCGCGCAGTGCCTCGTCGTAGTCCGGGTTGCTGTACTTCGCCGTATTCTCGCTGTCGCCGGTACGGAAAGTGTTGAGGAATGTCGACGCATCATCGTAGTCAGCAATCCAGGCGTAGCGCACGACATCAAAATTACCGGTATGCATCGCATCCAGCATAGTTTTCCATTCCTGATTTTGCAGCCTGGCTTCAACGCCGAGATTTTTCTTCCACATCGAGGCCGCGGCAATGGCTATACGCTGATGCGATTCCGAGGTGTTGTATAGCAGGTTGAATGACAGCGGGTGCGCTTCATTAAACCCGGCTTCCGCCAGCAGCTTTTTCGCCTCAGCCAGACGCTTATCGCGTGGCCAGGAGGCGTATTCAGGCCCGTGTAACTTCACACCACCAATATCTGGCTGGCTAATCACCCACGCTGGGCTCTGCCCCTGCCCCAATACTTTGTCGGCGATAATGTCTTTATCCAGCGCCATATTCAGCGCACGACGCACGCGGGCATCGTTAAACGGTGGTTTCGTGGTGTTGAACTCATAGTAGTAGGTTGCCAGTTGAGGTTTAACGTCCACCTGATCGCCGAGCGTCTTTTTCAGCTGGCTGAACTGGTTAATCGGTAAGGTATAAACGATATCGACTTCACCCGCCTTGTAACGGTTCACATCGGAGGCTTCAGAACGAATGGGCAGATAGGTCACCTTATTGACCACGGTCTTCGCATTATCCCAATAATGAGGGTTGCGTTCGGCTACAATGCGCTCGTTGACCACCCACTGCGACAGCGTATAAGCCCCGCTCCCCACAAAGTGCTCTGGCTTCACCCATTTATCCCCAAAGCGACCGATCAGCACTTTATCCAGCGGCACCATTGATGGGTGCGCTAGCATGGCGAGGAAAGCAGAGTTGGGCTGCGTCAGGGTCACTTCGATAGTGGTGTCGTTCAGCGCCTTAACGCCGAGGGTATCCGGCGCTTTCTTGCCTAAAGCGATCTCCGCCGCATTTACAATATGCATATTCCCGGGATAGCTGGCGTAAGGCGACGCGGTGGTTGGGGTGACCAGGCGCTGCCAGCTCCAGACGACATCCTGCGCGGTAATTGCTGAGCCGTCGGACCAGGTAATCCCGGGGCGCAGGTGGAACGTCCAGACAGTGTTGTCTTTGTTGTCCCAGGACTCCGCCAGCCGCGGCTCAATGCTGCCATCGGGTTTCACCGCCACCAGCCCATCAAACAGATCGTTGAGGATGTTGAACTCAACGTCGCTCTCTACTTTATGCGGGTCAAGCGAGGCTGGCTCATTGCCGTTGCCACGCACCAGTTCCTGTTTGTCCGCCAGCGCAGTACCTTCCGGTACGTTTGCGGCCTGTGCGGCTGCGCTTAAACCTAGCGCCAGCAGCGCGATCGTGATGTTGTTATTGTGTTTTAATTTCATTTCCATTGCCTTGTCGTTATAACCCTCTTCACTCTTGACATGAAGCGGTGATAACGCAAGGGCTTTCAACAACCTATAAGAGATTGATCTCGCTCTTTCTGGCTTTATTAATAGAATCTGTGACCGACCAGTAATACCCTGATTCGGCAGAGTAAAGATGGGTAAAACCATTTGGGAATAAAAGAGAGATTTCTTATTCTATGCCACTAATAACATCTGTCATAAGAGAGTGACTCATGGATCGCATAATTACTTCATCGCGTGACCGCTCATCGCTGCTGAGCACACACAAAGTCCTGCGTAATACCTATTTCCTGCTGAGCCTGACGCTGGCGTTTTCCGCCATTACCGCCACGGCCAGCACCGTGTTGATGCTGCCGTCTCCAGGCCTGATCCTGACGCTGGTTGGCATGTACGGTTTAATGTTCCTGACCTACAAAACGGCCGATAAACCGGTAGGTATTCTGTCTGCCTTCGCCTTCACCGGCTTCCTGGGCTATATCCTGGGGCCGATTCTGAACGCATACCTGTCTGCGGGCATGGGGGACGTTATCGGTATGGCGCTGGGCGGTACGGCGCTGGTGTTCTTTAGCTGCTCGGCCTACGTGCTGACCACCCGTAAGGACATGTCCTTCCTCGGCGGTATGCTGATGGCCGGTATCGTGGTAGTGCTGATTGGTATGGTGGCAAACATCTTCCTGCAGCTGCCTGCCCTGCACCTGGCGATTAGCGCGGTGTTTATCCTGATCTCTTCCGGTGCCATCCTATATGAGACCAGCAACATCATCCGCGGCGGTGAGACCAACTACATCCGCGCTACCGTTAGCCTGTACGTCTCGCTGTACAACATCTTCGTCAGCCTGCTGAGCATTCTGGGCTTCGCAAGCCGCGATTAACCCCGTCTCAACGGACTCAAGGCCTCGCTTATGCGGGGCCTTTTTATTTGCTACACTTCCCGCCATCTGTTTGTTGCGTGAAATATTATGCTTATCTACGAAAACACCGAAATTGAAACCGATAGCGAAGGCTATCTCAAAGACACCACGCTGTGGAGCGAAGGGCTGGCAGAAGCGATTGCCGCTAACGAAGGTATTACGCTGAGCCCTGAGCATTGGGAAGTCGTGCGTTTTGTACGTGCGTTCTATCTGGAGTTCAACACCTCGCCGGCGATTCGTATGCTGGTTAAGGCAATGGCGAACACCTTCGGCGAAGAGAAAGGCAACAGCCGCTATCTGTATCGTCTGTTCCCGAAAGGCCCGGCCAAGCAGGCCACCAAAATCGCGGGTCTGCCAAAGCCAGTGAAGTGTATTTAATAGCGAATACTGAAGTTGCTCCACGCTTTTTCGGGTTGATGAGGTTCCGTCAGAACTCTATCAACCCGTGCACTGCGCGGCCCGCCCGCTTTTAGCCATGCCAGTAGCTTCTCAACCTGTTCATCATTGCCGCAGGCCACAACTTCTACGCTGCCATCATCCAGGTTCAACGCATAGCCGCGCAAGCCAAGGCGCACGGCCTCCTGCTGGGTAAAAAAGCGAAAGCCTACGCCCTGGACCTGGCCGTAAACCCAACAAATCACGCATTTATCCATGCGGTTCTCCTCCGGTAAGGTTCAGACGATTTCTCCCACTCTACCGCCAATTGTCCTGACATTCTTCCGCTGTTCGTTGCATTTGTGCAGCGAAGTCGGGAAAATGCAGCCTGATCCCTTCCTATATAGTCAGATAAAAAACTATGAGTGTACGTTTAGTGTTAGCCAAAGGGCGCGAAAAATCATTGTTGCGCCGTCATCCCTGGGTCTTTTCCGGTGCGGTTGCACGTATGGAAGGCAAAGCCAGCCTCGGTGAGACCATTGATATTGTCGATCATCAGGGTAAATGGTTAGCCCGCGGCGCATATTCCCCAGCTTCGCAAATCCGCGCTCGCGTGTGGACTTTCGACGCCAATGAAACTATCGATATCGACTTCTTCGTGCGTCGTCTTCAGCAGGCGCAAACCTGGCGCGATTGGCTGGCACAGAAAGACGGGCTGGACAGCTACCGTCTGATCGCCGGTGAGTCTGACGGCCTACCGGGCGTGACTATTGACCGCTTCGGTTCCTTCCTGGTGCTGCAGTTGCTGAGCGCCGGTGCCGAATACCAGCGTGCGGCGCTGATTAGCGCTCTGCAAACGCTGTATCCGCAGTGTGCGATTTACGATCGTAGCGACGTTGCGGTGCGCAAAAAAGAAGGCATGGAGCTGACTCAAGGGCCAGTGACCGGGGAACTACCGCCTGCTCTGCTGCCAATTGAAGAGCACGGGATGAAGCTGCTGGTCGATATCCAGGGCGGCCATAAAACCGGTTATTACCTCGACCAGCGCGACAGCCGTCTGGCAACGCGTCGCTACGTGGCGGATAAACGCGTCCTGAACTGCTTCTCCTACACCGGCGGCTTTGCGGTCTCCGCGCTGATGGGCGGCTGTAGCCAGGTTACTAGCGTGGATACCTCTCAGGAAGCACTGGACGTAGCACGTCAAAACGTCGAGCTGAACAAGCTGGATCTGAGTAAAGCCGAATTTGTGCGCGACGATGTCTTTAAGCTGCTGCGTAAATATCGCGACCAGGGTGAGAAGTTCGATGTGATCGTCATGGATCCACCGAAATTCGTCGAAAACAAAAGCCAGCTGATGGGCGCCTGCCGCGGCTATAAAGACATCAATATGTTGGCTATCCAGCTGTTGAACCCAGGTGGCGTGCTGCTGACCTTCTCCTGCTCCGGCCTGATGACAACGGATTTATTCCAGAAAATCATCGCCGATGCCGCTATTGATGCCGGTCGTGATGTACAATTTATAGAGCAGTTCCGTCAGGCAGCCGATCACCCGGTGATTGCAACCTACCCGGAAGGACTGTACCTGAAAGGATTTGCCTGCCGCGTCATGTAACTTGAAAAGCGAAATGGTGTCTATATATGTAGAGATACAGAGATAACGCCATTTCCCGGGAGGTGAGTATGATGATTACCAGCAAATTCGGTATTGGCCAGCAGGTGCGTCACTCCCTGCTTGGCTACCTGGGCGTGGTGGTAGATATCGACCCGGTTTACTCGCTTGACGATCCTGACCCCGACGATCTGGCGGCAAGCGACGAGCTTCGTGCTTTGCCGTGGTATCACGTGGTAATGGAAGATGACGAAGGCCAGCCGGTGCATACCTATCTGGCCGAAGCCCAGTTGAGCAGTGAACCGCGAGAAGATCACCCAGAGCAACCCACGATGGATGAACTGGCGCGTACCATCCGCCGACAGCTACAGGCACCGCGGCTGCGTAACTAATCGCCGCGTTAATGACAAAACCCCGCATTGCGGGGTTTTTTGTTATGACATAACGGTGGGAATCTTTATTTTGCCAGGCCCAGACGAGGGATCTCAATCGCCGGGCAACGGTCCATCACCACCTGCAGACCCGCATTGCGTGCCAGCACAGCCGCCTGTTCGTTAATGACCCCAAGCTGCATCCACAGCGTTTTAGCGCCAATCGCAATTGCCTCCTGTGCCACGCCCCATGCGGCTTCGGAATTGCGGAACACATCCACCATATCGACCTTCTCTGGCACATCGGCAAGCGTGGCGTAGCCTTTCTGCCCCAGCAGCGTGCCGCCAGCCACCTTCGGTGATACCGGAATCACGCGATAGCCTTGATCCAGCAGATATTTCATTACCCGATAGCTCGGGCGGTCAGGTTTGTCGCTCGCCCCTACCAGTGCAATGGTGTGGGTGTTGGTCAAAATGTTGGCAATATCATTTTCTGTCATCATTATCCTCCTGGCTAATAGATTAAGTGTACGCGAGCACGCTGATGTCGCGCGTCAAATTTTTGCTATTCAGAGCTTGCAGGCTGATTTGCTTGCAGTAATCTGTCTGGATTACACACTTAGGGAATGGCTTTATGGAATTGACGACCCGCACCTTACCGGCGCGTAAACACATTGCTCTGGTGGCACACGACCACTGCAAAGATATGCTGATGAAATGGGTGCAGCGCCACCGGGATTGCCTGGCGCAGCATACGCTGTCCGCCACCGGCACCACCGGTAACCTGGTGCAACGCGCCACCGGTCTGGAAGTGAAAGCCATGCTGAGCGGCCCGATGGGCGGCGATCAGCAGGTTGGCGCACTGATTTCTGAAGGTAAAATCGACGTTCTGATCTTCTTCTGGGACCCGCTCAACGCCGTACCGCACGACCCGGACGTTAAGGCGCTGCTGCGCCTGGCAACCGTCTGGAACATTCCGGTTGCCACCAATGCGTCCACCGCCGACTTTATTATCCAGTCACCGAACTTCAGCGAGCCGGTCGATATTCTGATCCCTGACTATCAGCGCTACCTCTCCGAACGCCTGAAATAAGCATCCGCTAATCCCGGAGTCACGACAGCGACTCCGGCTTATCTTACGGTTTACGTGCCACCGGCACCGATAGCTGCTGCAAAATGTCGACGAACGGTGACGGCTGTTTAGCATTAAACAGTAGCCAGACGCGAAGACGTGCGCGAGTGATAGCCACGTAGAGCAAACGACGTTCTTCGGCATCCGGGAAATCTTCCGGCGCAGGCAGCAGCGCCTGTTCCATAATCGATTCCCGCGCGGGGGCCGGGAAACCATCAAACCCTTCCTGTAATCCCAGCACGATAACGTAATCCGCCTGCTGGCCCTTACTGGCATGAACGGTCATAAAGTCGATATTCAGTTTCGGCCAGCGGGTCACCGCTTTTTCCAGCGCAGCCGGTTTTAGATGGTGATAGCGCGCCAGCACCAGAATCCGCTGCTCCTCGGTGGCATAGCCGCTGAGCTTATCGAACAGCGCATCGAGCTTATCGTCCTCCAGCAACGTCACCGCATTTTTGTCACCCGCCGTCAGGCTGTTGAGGGGTTTACTCAACTGATGCGGGTTCTGCTGAATAAAGCGATTGGCAATTTCACCAATACGGCCGTTGAAACGGTAAGTGGTGTCGAGCGCACAGTTATCGCCTTCACCAAAATAGTGATTAAAAGCGGTCGTCAGCGATAGTTGCGCGCCGCTAAAGCGATAGATAGCCTGCCAGTCATCGCCCACCGCATAGAGCGAAGTATGCGAATTCTGTTTGCGCAGCGCCGCCAGCAGAGCGGCTCGTTGCGGGGAGATATCCTGGAATTCATCGATCAGAATATGCTTCCACGGGCTGACAAAACGCCCTTTTTCCAGAATATTGATGGCCTGATGGATAAGCCCGGAGAAGTCGACGGCGTTTTCTTCTTTCAGCGCCGTTTTCCACGCTTTCAGCAGCGGAGCCATCAGCTTGACGCGTTTGCCAAACAGATCGCGCACTTCTTCCGGCGCGCCGGCAATCATCTCCGCCTGAGAGCCGCCGTGCATACGCATCAGGCTGACCCAGCGATCAAGGCGACTTCCCATGCGCTTGATGATCTTCTCATCTTCCCAGAAATTACCCTCGGCAACGTCCCAGCCCAGTTCATCCTGGAGCCACAGTCGCCAGCCCTTGGCCTGGGCTTTTTTCTCCCGACACTGCTGCTGCCAGCACTGGGTAAACAGCGTATAACGAGCAGTCGCGTCATTCTCCAGTTTGCTGACCACGGGAACTTTCTTGCTGCCCTGCTGAATAATATGCAGCGCCAGCGCGTGGAAAGTTCGCGCGGTGATAGCATCGGTATGCAGACGCGTTTGCAGGCGTTCATCCATCTCCTGCGCCGCTTTACGGCCAAAAGCCAACAGCAGAATTTGCTCGGCAGAAGCTTCACCACGCGCCAGCAGCCAGCCCGCGCGTGCGACCAGCACGGAAGTTTTACCGCTGCCGGCCCCCGCCAGCACCAGCAGCGAGCGCTCACCGTTAACCACCGCTCTGGCCTGGGAGGCATTTAGCGGCGATGACTCTATCTGCTCGAAGAATTCGTGGTACTGCTCGAGCATTGCATCGGTATAACGCTGATTATGCAGTGCGCGGCCGCTCTCTTTATCCGCGAGCCATGCCTGACACTGCCGCCACGGCTCGCGGCAGTTATCGAACGCCTCAAGACGATCGGTCGGCAGCGGCAAGCCTTCCAGCGCCTGCATAATCTGCTCGCGTATCTTTTTCGCCTGCTGACGGGTGAGCCACTGCGTTTCCACGCTACTGCCGGCGATAATCGCCAACTGCTTTTCGAGCAGTTCGGCTGCGATTTCGCTCATTTCCACGCCCCACTGTTGCCAGAGGCTGCTTAAATGACGGTGGAAGCGCTGCGTCTCCCCCCATTCGGTTCCATGCAGGCGCACAACTTTATCCTCAGACAACACAAACTCCAGCTCCCCCCACACCAGACCACGCTTGCAGTTAATCGCAAGGAGTTGGTTGAAAGGAATGAGATATTCATGTTGAGGGCCGGAAACTCTGACACCCGCATTGAGGATCTCAACCCGGTCGTAAGGGTGCTGCGCCATGCGCTTGCCCAGCGTCGTTGCTTTTAATTCCATGTTGTGTCGAATCCTGACTTTTTCGATACCTCACAGTGTAACCGCCAGAGAATAGGTGCTCCAGCGCAAAAAAACGTTACAATCATCAGGTCTTATTATTCACAACGCAGCACAGGGGATTTATGCGTACAGTTCTGAATATTTTGAATTTTGTGTTAGGTGGATTTCTGACAACGCTGGGCTGGCTATTTGCGACGTTGGTCAGCATCATCCTGGTTATCACGCTTCCGCTCACACGCTCCTGCTGGGAAATAACCAAACTGTCGTTATTGCCTTACGGTAACGAAGCCGTTCATGTTGACGAACTGGACCCCGCCGCCAAAAGCGGTGTGATGAACGCGGGCGGAACCGTGCTGAATATCGTCTGGTTCGTGCTGTTTGGCTGGTGGCTGTGCCTGACGCATATCGTCGCTGGGATAGCCCAGTGCGTTACTATTATTGGTATCCCTGTCGGTATCGCTAACTTTAAAATTGCCGCCATAGCCCTTTGGCCGGTAGGCCGACGTGTGGTGCCAGTGGAAGTAGCACGAGCGGCACGTGAAGCCAATGCGCGCCGCCGTTTTCAGTAATCAGGACGACTAATCGCTATGCTAAGCCCGTTGCTTCGCCGCTATACATGGAACAGTACCTGGCTCTACAACGCCAGAATCTTTATCGCGCTCGTCGGCACGACCGCGCTACCCTGGTGGCTGGGCGATGCCAAACTTACCATCCCGCTAACCCTGGGTGTGGTTGCCGCTGCGCTGACCGACCTTGATGACAGACTCACCGGGCGACTGCGCAACCTGGTGATCACCCTGATCTGCTTCTTTATCGCTTCCGCATCGGTCGAACTGTTGTTTCCGTGGCCGTGGATGTTTGCTCTGGGTTTAACCATTTCGACCATCGGTTTTATTCTGCTCGGCGGCCTGGGGCAGCGCTATGCAACCATCGCCTTTGGCGCGCTGCTGATTGCCATTTATACCATGCTTGGTGTGTCGCTTTATGCGCATTGGTATCAACAACCACTGCTGCTGATTGCCGGTGCCGTCTGGTATAACGTGCTGACGCTAACCGGCCACCTGATTTTTCCTATCCGTCCGTTGCAGGATAACCTCGCCCGCAGCTATGAACAGCTTTCCCGCTATCTTGAGCTGAAGTCACGCCTGTTTGACCCGGACCTGGATGATAAAGACCAGGCGCCGCTGTATGAATTGGCGCTAGCGAATGGGCAGCTAATGGCAACGCTCAACCAGACTAAGGCTTCTTTATTAACGCGTCTGCGTGGTGACCGCGGGCAGCGCAGCACTCGTCGAACGCTGCACTACTATTTTGTTGCTCAGGATATTCATGAGCGCGCCAGTTCATCGCATATCCAGTATCAGGCACTGCGCGATACGTTCCGCTATAGCGACGTGATGTTCCGCTTCCAACGACTGCTCTCCATGCAGTCGATGGCTTGTCAGGATCTGGCGAAAGCCATTTTGCTGCGCACGCCCTACCAGCACGATGCCCGGTTTGAGCGCGCATTTTCCCATCTGGATGCCGCATTAGACCGCGTTCGCGCCAGCGGCACCGCGCCGGAACAGATGAAAGCGCTCGGTTTTTTACTCAACAACCTGCGCGCCATTGATGCGCAGTTGGCGACCATCGAGTCAGAACAACTGCAGTCGCAGGCGAAAAGCGAGACGGAAACTCTGTTGGCGGACGATAGCCTGCACGGTTTTGCCGACATTCGCTCACGCCTGAGCCGCAATATGTCGCCGGAGTCGGCGCTTTTTCGTCACGCGGTGCGTATGTCGCTGGTGCTGTGCGCAGGCTATGCGTTTATTCAGTTCACCGGTTTAGAGCATGGCTACTGGATCTTGCTCACCAGCCTGTTTGTCTGTCAGCCCAACTATAACGCCACCCGTCACCGCCTGGCGCTGCGTATTATCGGTACGTTAGTCGGCGTGGCGCTTGGGCTGCCGATTCTATGGCTGGTACCTTCGCTTGAGGGCCAATTGGCGCTGATTGTGGTCACCGGCGTTCTGTTCTTTGCGTTTCGCAACGTTCAGTATGCCCACGCCACGATGTTTATCACGTTATTGGTACTGCTGTGTTTTAATCTGCTCGGTGAGGGCTTTGAAGTGGCGCTGCCGCGCGTGGTGGATACGTTGATTGGCTGCGGTATAGCATGGGTCGCCGTCAGCTTTATCTGGCCTGACTGGAAGTTCCGCAACCTTCCTCGCGTGCTGGAGCGCGCCGTGGATGCCAACTGCCGCTATCTGGATGCGATTCTTGAACAATACCACCAGGGGCGCGATAACCGGCTAGCCTATCGAATCGCGCGACGAGATGCCCATAATCGCGATGCCGAGTTAGCTTCCGTGGTCTCTAATATGTCGAGCGAACCGAGAGTGACAGCCGAAATGCGGGAAACGGCGTTTCGTTTACTGTGCCTGAACCATACCCTCACCAGCTATATTTCCGCCCTGGGAGCCCACAGGGAGAAGCTGGCTACGGCGGAAATACTGGCTCTTCTGGACGATGCGGTATGCTACGTCGACGATGCCCTGCATCACCAGCCTTCCGATGAGGAACGGGTGCAGCAGGCATTAAGCGACTTAGCAGCGCGAATCCAACATCTCGATCCTCGCCCAGACAGCAAAGAGCCATTAGTGTTGCAACAAATCGGCCTGATGATTTCGTTGTTACCTGAAATCTGCCGCCTGCAAAAGCAGGTTATGGCATAAGATCAGTTGAATGGGCATTGGCTAATGCCCATTCCAGCAACTCCTGGCGCCGCTGCGCCGGGAGCGTGGCGGCATGAACGCCAACAATCGCCCCTTCCAATGAAAACAGCACATTAATACTGATCTGTTTGCGAATGCGACGAAGCGCTAACCACGTCTCTTCCGCACCTATCTGCTGTAGCATTCGAACATCCTTAATGCCCGCTTCACTCAGCAACAGCTCCATATGAAAAGAGAGATTGGGAAGATCTTTTATCCTCTGCGGCCCCTTCCGGATTTTCTCACGTCGAGCGTCAGCCAGCGAGAACTGCCCAAGCTGTAATAACGTCGGCTGATCGGCCCAAAGCATACTGTCGACGTGGAAATATTTTAACTGCTGTGAACATCCTCTTTTGCGTAACGTTAATAATGTAGGCGAATGCTTGGCCTGGTATTGCGCGCTCTCCTCACACATTCTCAGGTACAGTTCCCCTTCAGAAACCATTGCAAACACCGCATTGTTGACGGCAAGGGTGTAGCCGCCGAACAGCGCCCGTGACTTGATTTTGCCCAACAGCGAAAAGTATTCCTGGGACTGATAAATCCGTTTATACGATATTTTCTTCATGATTAATCCTTAATAATCATGGACATGGAAGCATTAAATTAATTAATGGAAGACATAATAAGCAACATAGGCGCGTTCTTTCGGCGCGGCAAGGTGAATTTGCCATCGGAGGCATTTAGAGTGCATTTTTGCGAGTTGCTTTCAGAAAATGAGGTTGATCTTTAATCTTCGGGGTAGTACTGTATATTCATACAGTAACCCACAGGGCTGGATTAACTATGTATACTTCTGGTGTTGTAAATCGTTCTTCTGCCGCGGCAACCACTACCGCTTCCCATACTTTTACCTCTGTAAAAGCGCCGTCTGCGGCTTTAATCAGCGAAGTTCTTTATCGGGAAGATCAGCCAATGATGGCGCAGCTATTACTCTTACCATTGCTGCAGCAGCTTGGTCAGCAGTCCCGCTGGCAGCTTTGGCTAACGCCGCAACAAAAGTTAAGCCGCGAGTGGGTACAGTCATCCGGTCTACCGCTCACGAAAGTCATGCAACTGCGCCAGATGTCCTCATACGACATGCTTGATTCTATGGTTCGGGCATCCCGGACTGGAAATTATAGCGTGGTTATCGGCTGGCTGACGGATGAATTATCAGCAGAAGAACATGCTCGATTACAGCATGCTGCGGAAGAAGGGAACGCGATGGTGCTCATTATGCGACCAGTTCAGTCTTCCTCTCACTCAACAGGACAATTTAATGGGCTAAAAATTCACTCAAATTTGTATCATTGAGTGAAATTAGGATTATTCCTGGGATTTTTTTTGCAGTTTTTTTATCTTCGCGATTTTACGGATGATTTTAGACAGAACGCTTGTCTGGTGCGGTTCGCGGTATTTTATATCGATTAATTTTTCGACACATTTGTTAAATATTGCATATACAACTCTTTTTTTTTCATAAGCCTGACGGAGTTCACACTTGTAAGTTTCGAACGACGTTGTAGACTTTACATCGCCAGGGGTGCTCAAGCTTAACCGCAGTTATCTGCTGAGTATTTTATTAAGCCACGCCCCCGGTGGAAGGATTTAACCGTGAGTCTATTTAGAACTTCATGGCAAATTTTGGATGATAACGAGGCGCAAAAAATGAAAAAGACAGCTATCGCGATTGCAGTGGCACTGGCAGGCTTCGCTTCCGTAGCGCAGGCCGCTCCGCAAGACAACACCTGGTACGCGGGCGGTAAACTGGGTTGGTCCCAGTTCCATGACACCGGCTGGTACAACAGCTCCCTGAACAACAACGGTTCTACCCATGAAAGTCAGCTGGGCGCAGGCGCGTTCGGTGGCTATCAGGTTAACCCGTACGTTGGCTTCGAAATGGGCTACGACTGGCTGGGCCGTATGAAATACACCGGCAGCGAAAACAATGGCGCACTGAAAGCTCAGGGCGTACAGCTGACCGCTAAACTGGGCTACCCAGTAACCGACGACCTGGACATCTATACCCGTCTGGGTGGCATGGTATGGCGTGCTGATTCCAGCAACAAACTCGGTGGTGACAACCACGACACCGGCGTTTCCCCAGTATTCGCTGGCGGCGTTGAGTGGGCTGTTACTCGTGACATCGCTACCCGTCTGGAATACCAGTGGGTTAACAACATCGGCGACGCAAACAGCGTTGGCGTACGTCCTGACAACGGCATGCTGAGCGTAGGCGTTTCCTACCGCTTCGGCCAGCAGGATGCAGCAGCTCCAGTAATCGCTCCAGCTCCGGCTCCAGCTCCAGAAGTACAGACCAAACACTTCACCCTGAAGTCTGACGTTCTGTTCAACTTCAACAAAGCAACTCTGAAACCAGAAGGTAAGCAGGCTCTGGATCAGATGTACTCCCAGCTGAGCAACCTGGATCCTAAAGAAGGTTCCGTAGTGGTTCTGGGCTTCACCGACCGTATCGGTTCTGACGCTTACAACCAGGGTCTGTCCGAAAAACGTGCACAGTCCGTTGTTGATTACCTGGTATCTAAAGGTATCCCAGCTGACAAAATCTCTGCACGTGGCATGGGCAAATCTAACCCAGTTACTGGCAACACCTGTGACGGCGTGAAAGCTAAAGCTGCGCTGATCGACTGCCTGGCACCAGATCGTCGCGTAGAGATCGAAGTTAAAGGTAGCAAAGACGTTGTAACTCAGCCTCAGGCTTAAGTTCTCGTCTAATAAAAAACCCCGCTCTGCGGGGTTTTTTTTGGTCTGAATCTGTCGCAACCGGCGTTAAAGCAGCGGTATCGCCTACTTCTCTTTGCCCAGCATCGCCTCCAGATCCTGTTTCAGGCTGGACATCTTTGTCGCATACTTCTCTTTATTCTCGGCATCTTCAATAAGCTGAACAACCGTTTCAGACAAGGTTTTACCCCGGCGCTGTGCAAGCCCTGCTAAACGCTGCCAGACAACGAATTCCAGATCGATAGATTTCTTACGGGTGTGCTGGTGCTCGGCGTTAAAATGACGTTTACGGCGTGCGCGAATCGTCTGCTTCATACGGTTCACCAGCTGCGGGTTCATGTGCTGAGCAATCCAGCCATTCACCAGAACCGGTTCATTTTCCAGTTTCAGCAAAACATCGACAGCCTCTTGCGCGGCGCTGGCTTCAATGTAACGGGTAATGGACTCACCTTCCCGGTGCTTTTTCACCAGATATTTCCACTTCCAGCCGCTTTCAAGATTTTCCAGTTGTTGATATTTCATTGCGATCTCAGTGTGACCGTGTAACTCTTTTCAGGATAACAGTTTTTCCTCAATGTGCTGAGAAGAAATCTGCAACTGTGATACGGATAAGGCTGACGCCCAAAGATACTTCCCTATTCTCCGTGAGCTTCCCAACGGCATCAGGTATAATCACGCACTTTACATCTGACTAAAAATAGCGACATTGACTATAAATACTCTTTCCCGGCGCTTTCTCGCCCCCGCGACTGAAGCATACCAGGCGCTATTTGCCCAGCCTGATTTAGCCTCAGAAAACGACGCATTATTCAGCGAACTCCAGGCTCGTTTACACTACGCGCTGGAGCAGTTTCTGCATCCACAGGGGATCTCCCCGTTCTTGCTGGTCAAAGCACCAGAAGAAAAAGAGTACCTGCAGCTGCTCTCGCAAACGGCCCTCTCACTGCGCAATAGCGATGAATCCGCTCTGACGGGCGTTGATTATCAGGCTATCGGTGGCAAAGTCACCGTACAGCCTGCCCGTAGCGCAGATGACAACTTCGCAAGCCGCTGCCCCATCATTTTTGCTGACTGGGTCGAAGCAGAACAACTTTTTGGCTGTGTTCGTCAGTTTAATGGCGAAATCAGCCTGCAGCCTGGTCTGGTTCATCAGGCCAACGGCGGCATTCTGATCCTCTCTTTGCGCACGCTAATGTCGCAGCCCATTCTGTGGATGCGCTTAAAAAACATCGTCACTCAACAGCGCTTCGACTGGCTGACCTTTGACGATGCGCGCCCGCTACCGGTGAGCATCCCTTCTATGCCGTTAACGCTTAAGGTCATGCTTGTCGGTGAGCGTGAATCGCTGGCGGATTTCCAGGAGATGGAGCCTGAACTGGCTGAATCCTCGCTGTACAGCGAGTTTGAAGATAGCCTGCAACTGACGGACGAAGAAGCACTCAGACAATGGTGTCAGTGGGTCTCCGGGGTGGCACGTGAGAAATCGCTGCCAGGGCTTGCAGCCGACGCCTGGCCGCTTCTGATGCAGGAAGGCGCCCGTTACACCGGCGACCAGGAAGTGATGCCACTCTGCCCGCAGTGGATTAGCCGTCAGCTACGTGAAGCCTCACCGTTTACCACCAACAGTACTATCAATGCCGAACAGCTGAAAACGATGCTGGTACAGCGCCAGTGGCGTGAAGGGTTCCTGGCAGAGCGTATGCAGGACGAAATTCTACTGGAACAGATCCTGATTGAAACCGAAGGCGAATGCATCGGTCAGATCAACGCCCTGTCAGTCATTGATTTCCCTGGTCACCCTCGCCCATTCGGTGAGCCCTCACGCATTAGCTGCGTAGTGCACATCGGCGACGGCGAGTTTACCGACGTCGAACGTAAAGCCGAACTCGGTGGCAATATTCACGCCAAAGGGATGATGTTAATGCAGGCCTTCTTAATGGCCGAGCTGGATCTGGAACAACAACTGCCGTTCTCTGCCTCCATCACCTTTGAACAATCTTACAGTGAAGTCGACGGCGACAGCGCTTCCATGGCCGAGCTCTGTGCGCTCATCAGCGCCCTGGCGAACGTGCCGATTAACCAAAGCATTGCCATGACTGGCTCTGTCGATCAGTTTGGTCGCGCCCAGCCGGTTGGCGGCCTGAATGAAAAAATCGAAGGTTTCTTTGCTATCTGCGCTCAGCGCGGCCTGAGCGGCAAGCAGGGGGTGATTATCCCTTCCGCTAACGTTCGCCACCTGAGCCTCGCAACCGAGGTGCAGGAAGCGGTAGAGGCCGGAGAATTCTCCATCTGGGCTATTGATGATGTGACCGATGCACTACCGCTTCTCATGCAATTGAACTGGGACGGTGAAGGACAGACGCTGTTGCAAACTATTCAGGAACGCATTGCACAAGCTACGCAGCAGGAGCCTCGCTACCGCTATCCGTGGCCGTTACGCTGGTTAAATCGTTCAGCTTCCAACTGATCGGACTTGTTCAGCGTACACGTGTTAGCTATCCTGCGTCCCGAACTCAAAATAAGGCTTACTGAAAACATGGTAGATAAACGCGAATCCTATACAAAAGAAGACCTTCTTGCCTCTGGTCGCGGTGAACTGTTTGGCGCTAAAGGCCCGCAGTTGCCAGCTCCTAGCATGCTGATGATGGATCGTGTCATTTCAATGACCGAAACCGGCGGCAACTTTGACAAGGGTTATGTTGAAGCTGAGCTCGATATCAATCCTGACCTGTGGTTCTTTGGTTGCCACTTTATCGGCGATCCAGTGATGCCAGGCTGCCTGGGTCTGGATGCAATGTGGCAGTTAGTTGGTTTCTACCTCGGCTGGCTGGGTGGCGAAGGCAAAGGCCGTGCGCTCGGTGTGGGTGAAGTTAAATTCACCGGTCAGGTTCTGCCAACCGCGAAGAAAGTGACCTACCGTATTCACTTCAAGCGTATTGTTAACCGTCGTCTGATCATGGGTCTGGCGGATGGTGAAGTGCTGGTTGATGGTCGTCTGATCTATACCGCTAACGACCTGAAAGTGGGCCTGTTCCAGGACACTTCTGCATTCTGATGCTGTTTGTCGTCAGAAGGAACTGACGATAGAGTAGCGTTGTGAATCTAAAGGCGAAACCTCCGCAGTGCGGAGGTTTCTTTTTAAAGAGACAGTGTCAGGCGACTACCGCCCTGTCCTCCATGGCTTCTCGCCAGCCTCCCAGCCAGTAAGACCTCTGGTTAATGGTCTGGTATGGACACATTTCTTTTGGTCGTCCGGTAATCCCGGCCTGATACCCACGCTGATGTGCCCGCTCCAGGCGATCTCGTTTTTGTCTCTTCATGCCTCGTTTCCCTCATATCTTGGTCTGGTGGAAAAGAAAACAGTGGTTACAAAGTGTGCAGCCACATAATACGAATACCGCTAAACCATTCCCCCGTCAATGCGCAGAATTCATACCAATGTCATATTTGTGAGCTACTCAGAAGAACATTTGTACAAAAAATGTGAAGTGGGTTAAGTAAGCAATTGAGCGTAGAGATAAAAAAACCGCCGAGGTTTTGCACCGTCGGCGGTCTTTAGAACAATTAATTCTACTTATGGTTACCGATTGATGGTCTGCGCTATCGAGGTCGCTTCCTGGCTCCAGGCCTGCGCCAGCACTTTCACCATGGCGTCATAGCCGTCCTGCTGCTGCGCCAGTTCGATATGGAACGGACGCTTAGTCAGCTGGCCCTGATGATTAAGCAGCCATTCCCCACTTACGATAACTTTGCCATCGTAACGACCGTGGAAACCATTTACCGAGACATTAAGCGTATCCTGGTCACTGCCTAGTGGCTGAGAGGAGACCACCCAGTCCGGCAGCTGGTTACTGAGGTTCGCCACCAGCGTTGTGCGTAGCTGCTGGTCCAGCGGGCTCGCCCACAGGTTATTGCTGGCAATCACATACTGTACGTCGCTGGTCTGGTAGACCACGCCGCTGCCGGCGAGAAAGTCAGGGATACTGACCTGTTCCACCCACAGCAGGCGCTGATTTGCGCTGGCGCTGTTCTGTACCGTGCCCGTTGCCTGCGGCAGTTGGTAGTAGGTTTTATTTTCCGTGCTGCTGCAGGCTGCCAACAGGCAGACTGCAGCCAGTACTAACCACTTTTTCATTATTTCGCCCTCTTAGGCTCTGGATCTTTTTTATCCTTCGCTTCGAACACCAGCGCGTTACTCTTCTCATTCAACGTTTTCAGCACCGGCTGCAACTCACGCAGAACCTGATCCAGACGCTGCATGTCGCCCACCATCTTGTTGTAGGCAGCGGAACCCGGCTGGAAGCCCTGCATGCTGCGGTTTAGCTCACGCAGCGTTTTCTGCATATCGGCAGGTAGCTGCTGAGCGGACTGGCTGGCGGTTATCTTGTTCAGATTATCCAGCGTCGTCTGCAGGCGTCGCATCGTGTTCTGGCTTTCACTCAGCGTGTTCGTTGCCTGTTCAACCATCGGCGTTAGCGGCAGATTGTTGATCTTATCGAGCGTATCCATCAGTCGCTGCTGGATCTGCGCCAGGCCACCGCTGACGGTTGGGATAATCTGATGACCACCAAACTCAGGCATCTCTTTAACCGGTTTCTCTTTTGGATAGAAATCAAGATCCACGTAAAGTGCACCGGTTACCAGGTTACCCGTTTTTAACGCACCACGCAGGCCACGTTGAATAAGGCCAGTTAAATGGGCCCCTACGTCAGGTTTTTCTCCGAGTTCGCTCGCCAGACGCTCTGGTTCAATGCGGATCATCACGGGGATACGATAGTCATCGTTCAATGCCTGGCGTAGACCCGGCACAAAATAAGGTACCTGCGCTACGGTACCAAGGCGAATGCCGCGGAATTCGACCGGAGCACCGGGCTGCAGCCCACGTACAGAATCTTTGAAGAACATCAGATAGTCGATGTGCTGAGTATAGAGCGAGTCCTGAATACTCTTTTGATCGTCATACAGCTTAAATTCCGTTTTCTCGGCTATCGGCTGGCCCAGTTCCACACCTTCCGGAACGTCAAAGCTGACGCCACCGCTAAAAAGCGTCGACAGCGAGCCCATTTCTACGCGCATCCCAGCGGAGGTCAGATCAACCGCTACACCGCTGTCCTTCCAGAAACGTACGTTGCTGGTCACCAGTCGATCGTTTGGCGCGCTGATAAACAACTGATAACTGATAGTGCGGCTCTGCGGATCAAAAGTACTCGTCTCAACGGACCCCACGCGGTAGCCACGGAACAGCACCGGGTCGCCCGGACTGAGCTGCCCTGCTTTCTTACTATCAAGCAGCACACGAATGCCCTTCGCATCAGGTGGTGCCAGCGGCGGTGAATCCAGTAACTGATAGCTGTTCAGTTCAGAACCTTTAGAACCCGGCTGCAGTTCGATATAGGCGCCCGACAGCAGCGTACCTAGCCCGCTGATGCCTTCACGGCCAATCTGCGGCTTCACGACCCAGAATACCGAGTCTTTATGCAGCAGCTTTTCCATGCCGGAATTCAGTCGCGCTTTAATTTCCACGTGCGTTAGATCGTCGGTCAGCGTAGTGCTTTCGACAATCCCAACGTCAACGCTGCGGCTTTTGATCGTCGTTTTACCACCCTCAATACCTTCAGCGTTGGTGGTGATAAGCGTCACCTCCGGCCCCTGATGGCTGTAGTGGTAAAATAAGATCCAGGCACCAATCAGCGCCGTTACGATCGGGAAGATCCAAACGGGAGACCAGTTTTTCACTTTCTGCACCTTCGCCTCCCCACTCTTGGTTTCCATGCTTTTACGACTCCTCATGGTTTGATTCAGGTTCCCGATCCCACGAAAGTCGCGGATCAAACGTCATTGCCGAGAACATGGTCATTATGACGACCAGCGCAAACATCAGCGCGCCAATCGCCGGATAGATATTCATTAGGCCCCCAATACGCACCAGGGCCGAAAGTACCGCAATAACAAAGACGTCGATCATCGACCAGCGGCCAACAAATTCCACCACTTCGTAGATCAGGTGCATACGTTCGCTGTCCCGGTGTTTGCGTTTCATGCCGTTGGCATCCAGGCACAGCCAGGCGATGGCGATCATCTTCAGCGTCGGCACCATAATACTGGCGAGGAAAATGACCATCGCCACTGGATACGACCCTTCGCTCCAGAGCAATACCACCCCAGCCAGGATAGTCGACGGCATTTTGTCGCCTAGCAGGTCGGTTATCATGATTGGCAGGATATTGGCCGGAAGATAAAGCATGATTGACGTCACCAGCAGCGCCATCGTCCACTGCAGACTGTTTTTACGTCGGACATGACCTTTGCTGTGACAACGCGGACACTCAAGCTGGTCAGCAGGTAAAATCGCCGTACAGCAGGCGCAGGAGCGCAACCCCTGACGAATACCGGTGACGCCAGGTTTCAGCGGCTGTTCAAGTTTGGGCATCGGCGCGATGTCGTCCCACAGCCAGCGACGGTCCACGCACTGGAAGGTTCGCAGTTGCAATAGACAGAAAAGACACCAGGGCAGGAAGCTGCTGCCAACGCCGATATCGCCGTACGCCATCAGCTTCACAAAGCTTACCAGCACCCCGGCAAGGAAGATTTCCGCCATGCCCCAGGTTTTCAGGGTAAAGAGAATACGCGCCAGAATCGCCTTAAGCCGGTGCGGCATGCGCACCTGGTTAACCAACAGCAGAATGGTAATCAGACAGAATGCCGGCACCAGCTGTACAAACAGCAGGAAGAAGGTGCCGAGGCTAGCGTAGTTTTCAGAAAACATGACGCTCGGGATTTCCAGCAGCTCAATCTCACTGTTAACCCCCGCTACGTTCATGCTGATAAACGGAAACAGATTGGCCAGCAGCAGCATAAAGAGCGCAACCAGCACATAGGCCGTCGGACGCCGCCGAGGCTCGTCCCACGCGGTGGTCAGCGTTGTACCACAGCGTGGGCAGGTGGCCTTATGTCGGTGCTCCAGGTGCGGCAACGCCACCAGCATGTCACATTGTGGACATAGGATATGCTGTGCAGCATGATGTTGTTCGCACATGAAAACTCCTCAATCAGGCGCCGTTTTTTAACGCTTCCAGATATTCCCACCGTTCAAACGCTTCTTCCAGCGCCTGCTCAGCCTGAGCCAAATCGGCCAGCACCTTTTGCGTATGGTCGTGAGGCTGGCTGAAGAACGATGCATCGGCAACCTGAGCCTGTAACATTTCCAGATTCGCTTCCAGCGTTTCCAGCTTCTGCGGCAACTGCTCCAGTTCGCGCTGCAGGTTATAGCTTAGTTTGCCGCTTGCTCGTTTGACAGTTTCTGCTTTTGGCTGAACCACTTCCGCAGTTTTTTTATCATTTGTCTGTTTTTGCGCCCGCGACTGCGATTGTTGGCCGCGCGCGTCGTGATAGCCACCGACATATTGACCAATGCGCCCTTCGCCTTCGAAGATCCAGCATTCAGTGACGGTGTTATCAACAAACTGACGATCGTGGCTGACCAACATCACGGTGCCCTGATAGCCGTCGATGAGCTCTTCAAGCAACTCGAGCGTTTCGACATCCAGGTCATTGGTTGGTTCATCGAGAATCAACAGGTTACTTGGTTTCAGGAACAGTCTTGCCAGCAGCAGACGGTTACGTTCCCCGCCGGACAGCGCGCGAACCGGAGTCATTGCGCGCTTCGGATGGAACAAGAAGTCCTGCAGATAGCCCAGCACGTGGCGCGGCTTACCGTTAACCATCACTTCCTGCTTCCCTTCGGCGAGGTTGTCCATCACCGTTTTGTCCGGGTCCAGTTCAGCGCGGTGCTGATCGAAGTAGGCCACTTCCAGCTTGGTGCCGACGTGGATACGCCCACTGTCCGCTTCCAGTTGACCTAACATCAGCTTCAGCAGCGTGGTTTTACCGCAGCCGTTAGCGCCGATCAGCGCAATCTTGTCACCACGCTGAACCTGCGCGGAGAAGTCTTTCACCAGCACTTTGCCGTTAACCTGGTAGTTAACGTCTTCCATCTCAAAGACGATTTTGCCGGAGCGGGATGCTTCTTCTACCTGCATCTTCGCGCTGCCCATCACTTCACGGCGAGCGCTGCGTTCATTACGCATCGCTTTCAGGGCGCGAACACGGCCTTCGTTACGGGTACGACGCGCTTTGATGCCCTGACGGATCCAGACCTCTTCCTGTGCCAGCTTGCGGTCAAACTCGGCGTTTTGCAGATCTTCCACGCGCAGCGCTTCTTCTTTCTCCAGCAGGTACTGGTCGTAGTTACCCGGATAGGTCACCAGCTTGCCGCGGTCGAGGTCGACAATACGGGTCGCCATATTGCGGATGAAGGAACGGTCGTGGGAGATAAAGATAATCGTGCCTTTGAAGGTTTTCAGGAAACCTTCCAGCCAGTCGATCGTTTCAATATCCAGGTGGTTCGTCGGTTCGTCGAGCAGCAGCACGCGCGGCGCGCTCACCAGCGCACGACCCAGCGCCGCTTTACGCAGCCAACCGCCGGACAGCGCCGCCAGCTCCATATCCGGCTCCAGACCCAGCTGCGCCAGTACTTCGTTGATACGGTTTTCCAGCTGCCACAGGCCGTGGTGATCCAGCTGTTCCTGAACCTTCGCCAGCTCCTGCAGATTTTTATCGCTTGGGTCGGTCATCACCAGGTGCGAGATATCGTGATAGCGTTTGAGATAAACCGCCTGCTCTTCGATACCTTCCGCCACGAAATCGTAGACGCTGCCCTGCACGTTACGCGGTGGATCCTGCTGCAGACGCGCCACAACCAGATCCTGTTCGTAAATAATGCGACCGTCGTCGAGACCCTGCTCACGGTTGAGGATCTTCATCAGCGTCGATTTGCCCGCGCCGTTACGGCCGACCAGACAGACGCGCTCGTTATCCTCAATATGCAGTTCTGCATTATCAAGAAGCGGCGCATCGCTGAACGACAGCCAGGCACCGTGCATACTAATTAATGACATTCTTTATTCCTTTCAGGCTGCGGTAATCAGCCAGCAGTTGTGGATCTGACGGTTACGGGCAAAATCCTGAGACTGTGTTTTTTGGGTAATATCTTGTGCTTTCAGTCCCAGTTCAGCCAGGCCGTCGTGGTCCATACGGAAACCGCGTTTGTTGTTGGAGAACATGATGGTGCCGCCTTTACGCAGCAGGCGTTTCAGATCTTTCATCAGACGCAGGTGATCGCGCTGAACGTCAAACGCATCTTCCATACGCTTGGAGTTCGAGAAAGTTGGCGGATCGATAAAGATCACATCGAACTGTTCGTCGGTATCGCGCAGCCATGCCAGCACGTCCGCCTGCATCAGGCGATGCGCGCGGCCGGTTAAGCCGTTAAGGCGCAGGTTACGTTCCGCCCACTCCAGATAGGTACGTGACATATCCACGGTGGTGGTCGAACGCGCGCCGCCCAAGCCCGCGTGCACGCTGGCGCTGCCGGTGTAGGAGAACAGGTTCAGGAAGTCTTTGCCTTTGCTCATCTCACCCAGCATACGACGGGCGATGCGGTGGTCAAGGAACAGGCCGGTATCGAGGTAATCGGTCAGGTTGACCCACAGGCGTGCGTTGTATTCGCTCACTTCCATGAAGTCGCCCTTCTCGTTCATTTTCTGATACTGGTTTTTGCCCTTCTGACGCTCACGGGTTTTCAGCACCAGCTTGTTCGGTGCAATACCGAGTACGGCGATGGTCGCGGCGATAATATCAAACAGACGCTGACGTGCTTTATTAGCATCAACGGTTTTCGGCGGCGCATATTCCTGCACCACGACCCAGTCGGCGTAGCGGTCAACGGCCACGTTGTATTCCGGCAGGTCAGCGTCGTACAGACGGTAACATTCAATCCCTTCCTGTTTGGCCCATTTCTCGAATTTCTTCAGATTCTTACGCAGACGGTTGGCGAAATCTTCTGCCAGAGAAGCAGGTTTCTCGCCGGTGGTTTCAGCCAGATGATAGTTTTTCTGTACGCAGTCCAGCGGGCCGTTTTTCGCTTTAAACTGACGCTCGGCGCGCAGCTGCAAGCAGCTTAACAGCTCCGGAGAGGCGCTAAACAGCGACAAATTCCAGCCGCCAAACTGGTTTTTCATATTGCGGCCGAGCAGGCTGTGCATTGCAATCAACGCCGGTTCGCTTTCCAGACGTTCGCCGTACGGCGGGTTGCTGATAACGGTACCGTAAGGACCTTTCGGCAGCGGGTTGGTCAGCTGCGCCACGTCTTTCACCTCGAAGGTGATAAGTTCGCCAATACCTGCACGACGGGCGTTACTGCGCGCCAGCTCAACCACTCGGCTGTCGACGTCAGAGCCAAAGAAGCGGGATTCATAGGCGGCAAGACCAGCACGAGCGCGGGTCTGCGCGTCGGCTTTGACTTCTTTCCATACTGCATCGTCATGCTGCGCCCAGCCGCTGAAGCCCCAGTGGCCGCGGTGCAGCCCTGGTGCACGGTCGGTGGCCCACATTGCCGCTTCAATCAGCAGCGTGCCGGAACCACACATAGGGTCGAGCAGCGGCGTGCCCGGCACCCAGCCGGAACGCATGACGATAGCCGCCGCCAGGTTCTCTTTGATTGGCGCCATACCGGTACGATCGCGGTAGCCGCGCAGGTGCAGGCCTTCGCCGCTCAGATCGAGAGAAATATAGGCGGTCTCTTTGTTGAGACGGACGTTAATGCGCAGATCCGGATTGTCACGATCGACGTTTGGACGCGGCAGATTTTTACGCGTAAAGGCATCGACGATCGCATCTTTTACCTTCAACGCACCGTACTGGCTGTTACGGATGCTATCGTTCAGGCCGCCAAAGCTAACCGCAAAGGTGGCATCAGGGGTGAAGATCGAGGTCCAGTCGATAGCCTGCACGCCGAGATAAAGATCGAGATCGCTCCAGACGCTACATTCTCCCAGCGGCATCATGATGCGCGACGCCAGGCGGCTCCACATCAGGCTTTTGTACAGAAGCTGCGTGTCGCCCTGGAAATGGACGCCGCCCTGGGCAATCTGGCACTCTTGGGCGCCCAGGCCTTCCAGTTCAGTTTTTAACAGCTCTTCCAGCCCACGGGCCGTACTGGCAAACAGAGAATTCATATCGTCACTTTTACTCGCAGAAAATTGTTGCGCATTATAGCCAATCTGCGCCCCATGTCATAAAGTTAAAGGCTTATTTTCGACTCAGGGACAGCGTTGTGGCTACATTATCGCGGCTTTTTATACATCCGGTGAAATCCATGCGCGGCATCGGGCTTACGCACGCCTTTGCCGATATTAGCGGGATGGCATTTGACCGCATTTTCATGATCACCGAGCCTGATGGCACCTTTATTACCGCCCGACAGTTCCCGGCGATGGTGCGTTTTACCCCTGCGGTCCTTCACGATGGTTTACACCTCACCGCGCCCGACGGCAGCAGTGCGTTAGTCCGTTTTGCGGATTTCGTCGGTCAGCCGTCGCCAACCGAAGTATGGGGCAACCATTTTACCTCGCGTATCGCACCCGACGCCATCAATCAGTGGCTGACGCCGTTCTTTAAGCGCGACGTTCAACTTCGCTGGCTGGGTGATGATCTTACCCGCCGCGTTAAGCGTCACGACGCGGTGCCGCTCTCATTCGCCGATGGTTTTCCCTTCCTGCTGACCAACGAAGCCTCGCTGCGCGACCTACAGCAGCGCTGCCGCGCCAGCGTTCGCATGGAGCAGTTCCGCCCTAACCTGGTGGTGACCGGTGCACAAGCCTGGGAAGAAGACAGCTGGAAAACGCTGCGCATTGGCGACGTCATCTTCGATGTCGTAAAGCCGTGCAGCCGCTGCATCTTTACAACCATCAGCCCGGAAAAAGGGCAAAAGCATCCGGCGGCAGAACCGCTGAGCACGCTACAGTCGTTTCGTACCAACCCCGCCAACGGCGACGTGGATTTCGGTCAGAACCTGATTGCCCGCAATAGCGGCGTGGTTCGCGTGGGTGATGAAGTAGAAATTCTTACCATCGGCCCGGCCATCATGTACGGTGCGGGGAAAACCGACGAAGCGCTGGCTCCGCAAACACAGCAGGATGCGCTCGTAGAAATTGACTGGGAAGGCAGTCGCTTTACCGGGAATAATCAGCAGATTTTGCTGGAACAGCTGGAGCAGCAAGGCATTCGCGTTCCCTACTCCTGCCGTGCAGGCATCTGCGGCAGCTGTCGTGTGACGCTATTGGATGGTGAAGTGAGCCCGCTGAAAAAGAGTGCGATAGCTGACGATGGTACGATTCTCAGCTGTAGCTGCGTTCCGAAAACGGCGCTAAAGCTGAAGCTTTAAACCGCCTGCTCAAGGCTGTAACCGTCCAGCCCCGGCTGAGGTTGCAGCCTGTCGTTCATCACTTTGATAGGATCGCCAAGCTGCATAGTGCGCCCGGCCAATACCAAACCCGGCTGAGCCAGCAGGCAAAGGGCTGCATTTTCACCCGGCTCTACTACCAGCAAATTAACCTGGCTATCATCGTCGCTCAGCCACACGGCCGCCGCATCGCCGGTTACCGGAGACCAGCTCTCTTCGTGCGCGCGGAAATGCCAGCTTTTCGGCATTTGCGGTTTGAGGAAGCGAATGGCGACAAGGGCGTTAAGAATCAGCTCAGCACGATGTTCTTTTGAAAGCACAAGATCACGACATTTCTCTTCAAAAGAGAAATAAAGCGCGGCATCGTCAACGCAAAACCCGGTTGGCGCAAAAGCATCAGGGGTTAACATTCGGCGAGCAAAACGCGAACGAAACAACATACCATTGGCTAAATCGAGCATCATTCGATCGTGCTCTTCATCATAATACCAACGCCAGTTATCATCAGGTTTAATTCGCATTTTACTCCCCCGTCATATTCGCATCCAATGCATTGCCCATTCTTCCGTTGCGTTACTTAGCCTTAAATAATAAAAGACCAATATGTTTAAATAAGCAACAATACGGGAATATAATGCAACCAGGGCTGGAAATAAAGCCCTGGATCACATTATCAGGAAAAATACTAGATGTGGGTAACGATTTCTTTAATCAGCGGCGGGCCTTTAAAAATAAACCCGGAATAGATCTGCACCAGAGAGGCACCAGCTGCCATCTTTTCACGCGCCGCAATCACCGAGTCGATACCGCCAACGCCAATAATCGGTAATTGACCTTTTAATTCGGCTGACAGCATACGAATAATTTCGGTGCTTTTTAATTGTAATGGACGACCGCTTAAGCCACCCATTTCATCGCAATTTTTCATCCCCTGAACCAGAGAACGATCCAATGTGGTATTGGTCGCAATCACCCCATCAATATTATGGCGAACTAAACTGTCGGCAACCTGGATCAACTCTTCATGAGATAGATCCGGAGCGATCTTCACCGCCACTGGAACATATTTATGGTGCTTTTCTTGAAGTTCAGATTGTTTATTTTTAATACCGGAAAGGAGATCGTCTAACGCATCGCCATATTGCAACGTACGCAGGCCTGGGGTATTTGGCGAGGAGATATTAATCGCAATATAACCGGCATAGGCGTAGATTTTTTCCATACAAATCAGATAGTCATCTTTTCCCTGCTCAACCGGGGTATCTTTATTTTTACCGATATTAATCCCCAGGATCCCGTCGAAATGCGCTTTTTTTACGTTCTCGACCAGGTTATCAACGCCATGGTTATTGAAGCCCATACGGTTGATCAACCCTTCGGCATCGACCAGGCGGAACAAGCGCGGCTTGTCGTTACCCGGCTGCGGACGCGGCGTGACGGTGCCAATCTCAATAGAGCCGAATCCCATCGCCCCTAAGGCATCGATGCATTCGCCGTCTTTATCCAGACCGGCGGCCAGACCCAGTGGATTTTTAAACGTCAGCCCCATGCAGGTGACCGGTTTTTCCGGCACTTTTTGACGCACGAGTGCTTCCAGCGGAGTGCCGGTGACGCGACGTAATTGTTGAAACGTTAATTCATGAGCGCGCTCTGGATCGAGCTGAAAAAGTGCTTTACGAACGAAGGGATAGTACATGAACTCTCCTGGATTCCCGGTGTGCAAACCGGGGGCGTATTATGTGCGATAACGCTCAGAAATGGAATTGACCTGTGGCAAAAAAAGCGCAATCGTTTTCCTTCTATTCAACCTCCCCCGCACTCCGCATATGCATTTTCTGGTAATCCATCATCAGAAAAAGTATTTCGCCCGCGGATTCCTCTCTGACACACTGATGCAAATGTTATCAATTTTAGATTAATGTTTGTTTTTAGTTATAAGGAGAGACCATGCGCGTCATTACTTTAGCAGGCAGCCCCCGTTTTCCTTCTCGCTCCAGCGCCCTGCTGGAGTACGCTCGGGAAAAACTCTCTGCCGCCGACGTTGAAGTTTTCCATTGGCATTTGCAGAACTTCGACCCCGAAGATCTGTTTCACGCCCGCTTCGACAGCCCTGCGCTGCAAACCTTGACCGAGCAGTTGGCACACGCCGACGGCTTGATTATCGCCACGCCGGTCTATAAAGCCTCTTTCGCTGGCGCATTAAAAGCACTACTGGATCTGCTGCCCGAGCGTGCGCTGGAAGGCAAAGTCGTACTGCCGCTAGCAACCGGCGGCACGGTGGCGCATATGCTGGCAGTGGATTACGCACTGAAACCGGTGTTGAATGCGCTGAAGGCCCAGGAGATCCTGCAGGGCGTGTTTGCCGACGATAGCCAGGTGACCGATTATCAACATAAGCCGCAGTTCAGCCCGAATCTGCACAACCGTCTGGACAGCGCGCTGGAGACATTCTGGCAGGCGCTGCATCGGCGGGATATCCAGGTTCCCACGTTCAGTTCCGTGCGAATCACCGAACATGTTTGATAAAAAAAACGCCGCAGGGAAGACCCAGCGGCGTTTTTGTTTGCATCAATGTAACCCGGCCGTACAAACGCGACGCCGGGATTGCTACCGAATTTCCCGGAGTCGGCTTACGCCTCGTCCGGGCTACTGGTTAAGCTAATGCTTTAGCAATCTTCTCGTACAGATCGCCAGAGAGATTTTCCAGCCCTTTCAGTTGCTCCAGCGCGGCACGCATTAATGCCTGACGCTTAACATCATAGCGTTTCAGACGGATCAGCGGCTCAATCAGACGCGAAGCCACCTGCGGGTTTTTGCTGTTCAGTACGGTGAGCATTTCTACCAGGAACTGATAGCCGCTGCCATCTGCCGCATGGAACGCCGCCGGGTTGCTGCCGGCAAAGGCGCCAATCAGCGAGCGAATACGGTTCGGGTTATTCATGCTAAATGAACGGTGGTTCAACAGCTTACGTACCGTTGCCAGCACGTCATCTGCCGGGCTTGTCGCTTGCAGAATCAGCCATTTATCCATCACCAGGCCGTCATGATGCCATTTGTCATCGTACTCTTGCATCAGCGCGTCGCGGCATGGCAGTTCAGCCGCCACGGCAGCAGACAGCGCCGCCAGCGCATCCGTCATGTTATCGGCATGATGGTACTGATCGCTCACCAGCTTATCGCCAAGCTCACGGTCGCCAAACGCCAGGTAACGCAGGCAGGTATTACGCAGCGAACGCTTACCAATGTCGGCATGCTCTACGCGATAGCTATCGAGCTTGTTGGCGTTATAAACCGCCAGACATTCGTCGGCCAGTTCAGTCGCCAGCGTACGGGTCAGCGCTTCACGCACCGCAGCGATAGCGATAGGATCGATAATCTCAAACAGCTCAGCAATTTCGCTCGCTGATGGCAGCGTCAGGATCTCAGCCGCCAGCGCCGGGTCGATGTGCTCATCCAGCAGGATCGCGCGGAACGCATCGGCCACGTGGACCGGTAGCGACAGCGGTTGGCCCTGCTGATGACGCGCAACGTTCAGCTTGATATAGGTCGCCAGCAGGCTTTGCGCCGCATCCCAGCGAGAGAAGTCATTGCGCGCGTGACGCATCAGGAACGTCAGTTGCTGGTCGCTCCATTTATATTCCAGCTTCACCGGCGCCGAGAACTCGCGCAGCAGCGACGGTACCGGCTGGAAGTAGACGTTATCGAAAACAAAGGTCTGCTCTGCCTGGGTCACGTTCAGCACATGATGCACCGGATGCCCGTCTTTCTGCAGCGGGATCACCTTACCTTCGTTATCGTACAGCTCGATGTCGAACGGAATATGCAGCGGGAATTTTTCATCCTGCTCGGCAGTCGCCGGCGTACGCTGACGAATGGTTAAGGTGTACTGCTCGGTTTCCGGGTTGTAGTCGTCATGCACACTGACAATCGGCGTACCGGCCTGGCTATACCAGCGGCGGAAATGGGACAGGTCAACGTTGGACGCATCTTCCATCGCCTGCACAAAATCATCGCAGGTCGCAGCGCTGCCGTCATGACGTTCGAAGTACAGCTGCATGCCTTTCTGGAAGTTGGTTTCACCCAGCAGAGTGTGCAGCATGCGGATAACTTCCGCCCCTTTCTCGTACACCGTCAAGGTATAGAAGTTATTCATTTCAATAACTTTATCCGGACGGATAGGGTGTGCCATTGGGCTTGCATCTTCCGCAAACTGCAGGCCGCGCATGGTACGCACGTTGCTGATGCGGTTTACGGCGCGCGAGCCTAAATCAGAGCTGAACTCCTGGTCACGGAAAACGGTTAAGCCCTCTTTCAGGCTCAACTGGAACCAGTCGCGGCAGGTGACGCGGTTACCGGTCCAGTTATGGAAATACTCGTGGCCAATCACGCGCTCAATGTCGAGATAGTCTTTATCCGTGGCGGTATCGGTACGGGCCAGCACGTATTTGGAGTTAAAGACGTTCAGTCCTTTGTTCTCCATCGCGCCCATATTGAAGAAGTCGACGGCGACAATCATATAGATGTCGAGGTCGTACTCGAGGCCGAAACGATCTTCGTCCCACTTCATCGAGTTTTTTAGCGAAGTCATCGCCCACGGCGCGCGGTCAAGGTTGCCGCGGTCAACGAACAGTTCCAGCGCTACTTCACGGCCGGAGCGGGTTTTGAAGGTATCACGCAGGACGTCGAAATCACCGGCGACCAGCGCAAACAGGTAACATGGTTTCGGGAATGGGTCCTGCCACTGTACCCAGTGACGACCATTTTCCAGCTCACCCTCGGCAATGCGGTTGCCGTTAGAGAGCAGGAACGGATATTTGGTTTTATCAGCGGTAATTTTGGTGGTGAAGCGGGCCAGCACGTCCGGGCGGTCAAGATACCAGGTAATGTGACGGAAGCCTTCCGCTTCACACTGAGTGCAGAGCGCTTCGCCGGACTGATACAGCCCTTCTAACGCCGTATTCGCCGCTGGGCTGATTTCATTCACAATCTTCAGGGTGAAACGTTCTGGCAGGCCAGCAATAACCAGATAGTTCTCTTCTTCTTTATAGTTGTCCCACGGCTCGCCGTTAACGTGAAGAGAGATAAGGGTTAAATCTTCACCGTTCAGACGTAGCGGTACATCAGACGCTGCGTGGCGGGAAACCTGGCTTTCCGCGGTCACGATGGTTTTTGCGGCATCCAGGTCAAAGGCCAGGTCAATATCACTAATCAGGTAGTCCGGCGCACGGTAGTCGTGGCGGTACTTGGCTTGGGGCTGTTGTGTCATAAAAAACCTTTAGCATCTTTTGTAAATGTCACCTCCAGTCTATTCCTGTTGTGTTAAACGCGCTACGCAGAATCTTCATCTTTTCCAGTCAAATAGGGAAAAATGATACATTTGCGTAACACACCGCACAAAACGCCATGGTGACTCTTCGTGCCTTATGGTGTGATCGGGGTTCAATAAATCGATAAACAAGGTATACTCCAGCGATTCTCCCCTGTTGTTTATTGTACTAAACGCTCCTGTGAGAGGATGCTACTGCTCACCATGACACAATTCGCTTCTCCTGTGCTGCACTCGCTGCTAGACACAGATGCCTACAAACTGCATATGCAGCAGGCCGTGTTTCACCACTACTACGACGTAAACGTAGCGGCTGAATTCCGCTGCCGTGGGGACGATCTGCTGGGCATTTATGCTGACGCTATTCGCGAACAAGTCGAAGCCATGCGTTCACTCACCCTGCAGGATGACGAGTACCACTGGCTCTCCGGCCTTCCTTTCTTTAAACAAGATTACCTGAACTGGCTGCGCGATTTTCGCTACGACCCGCAGCAGGTCACCGTCACCAACGATAAGGGCAAGCTCAATATTCGCCTTGAAGGCCCGTGGCGCGAAGTGATCATGTGGGAAGTTCCGCTGCTGGCGGTAATTAGCGAACTGGTTCATCGCTACCGTTCGCCGGAAAACGGTGTGCCGCAGGCGCTGGACATGCTGGAGCGTAAGCTGGTCGACTTTAACCAGTTGACCGCCGACATCGATATGTCCGCTTTCAAGTTGATGGATTTTGGTACCCGTCGCCGCTTTTCCCGCGAAGTACAGGAGGCGATTGTTAGCCGACTGCAGCAGGAGCCCTGGTTTACCGGTACCAGCAATTACGATCTGGCGCGCCGTTTGTCGCTCACCCCAATGGGGACACAGGCGCACGAATGGTTCCAGGCACATCAGCAAATCAGCCCCGATCTTGCCACCAGCCAGCGCGCTGCGTTGGCCGCGTGGCTTGAAGAGTATCCAGAACAGCTCGGCATTGCGTTGACCGACTGTATTACCATGGATGCCTTCCTGCGTGATTTTGGTCCCGAATTCGCTAACCGCTATCAGGGATTGCGCCATGACTCGGGCGACCCGTTTGAATGGGGCGAGAAAGCCATCAACCACTATAAAAAGCTGGGCATCAACCCGCTGAGTAAAGTACTGGTGTTCTCCGATAACCTCGACTTAACGAAAGCCGTTGAGCTTTATCGTCACTTCTCGTCGCGCATTAATTTGAGCTTCGGTATCGGTACGCGTTTAACCTGCGATATTCCGCAGGTTAAACCGCTGAATATCGTTATCAAGCTGGTTGAGTGTAACGGTAAGCCGGTAGCAAAACTCTCCGACAGCCCGGGTAAAACTATCTGTCACGATAAAGCGTTTGTTCGCGCTTTACGTAAAGCATTTGATCTTCCGCAGATCAAAAAGGCCAGTTAATCACCAAAGGGAGCCAAATGGCTCCCTTCTTATTTAATTATTTCTTAAAACACCCCTTCTCCATGCTAATTCTGCTTGTCTGATAGAAGATGACAGGTAACATAGATATCCCCCGCCGTTCCGGGGAAACGATTTTTTTATTGGACTACGAATAGAGAGACTATTATGAGCGTTGTGCCTGTAGCCGACGTACTCCAGGGCCGCGTAGCCGTTGACAGCGAAGTCACCGTGCGCGGCTGGGTACGTACCCGCCGAGATTCAAAAGCTGGCTTTTCCTTCCTCGCCGTCTATGACGGTTCCTGCTTTGATCCTGTACAGGCCGTTATTAATAATTCTCTGCCCAATTACAATCAGGAAGTGCTGCGTCTGACCACCGGCTGCTCCGTGATTGTCACCGGTAAGATCGTCGCCTCTCAAGGTCAGGGCCAGAGCTTTGAAATTCAGGCTTCCAGCATTGAAGTGACCGGCTGGGTTGAAGATCCGGACACCTACCCGATGGCGGCAAAACGCCACAGCATTGAGTATCTGCGTGAAGTAGCGCATATGCGTCCACGTACCAACCTGATTGGTGCGGTTGCACGCGTACGTCATACGCTGGCGCAGGCGCTGCATCGTTTCTTCGATGAGCAGGGTTTCTTCTGGGTTTCTACCCCGCTGATTACCGCTTCCGATACCGAAGGCGCTGGTGAAATGTTCCGCGTTTCCACGCTGGATATGGAAAACCTGCCGCGCAACGATCAGGGCAAAGTTGATTACGACAAAGATTTCTTCGGCAAAGAAGCCTTCCTGACCGTTTCCGGCCAGCTGAACGGTGAAACCTATGCCTGTGCGCTGTCGAAAATCTACACCTTCGGCCCAACCTTCCGTGCTGAAAACTCCAACACCAGCCGTCACCTGGCGGAGTTCTGGATGCTGGAACCAGAAGTGGCGTTTGCCGATCTGGAAGATAACGCCCGTCTGGCAGAAGCTATGCTGAAGTACGTCTTCAAAGCCGTGCTGACCGAACGTGCGGACGACATGAAGTTCTTCGCTGAGCGCGTAGATAAAGATGCTATCGATCGTCTGGAACGTTTCGTGACCGCTGATTTCGCGCAGGTCGATTACACCGACGCCGTTACCATCCTGGAAAACTGCGGCAAGCAGTTCGAAAACCCAGTTTACTGGGGCGTGGATCTCTCTTCTGAACACGAACGCTACCTGGCCGAAGAGCATTTCAAAGCGCCGGTCGTTGTGAAAAACTACCCGAAAGAGATCAAGGCGTTCTATATGCGTCTTAACGAAGATGGTAAAACCGTTGCCGCAATGGACGTTCTGGCGCCTGGCATTGGTGAAATCATCGGCGGCTCCCAGCGTGAAGAGCGTCTGGACGTTCTGGATGCGCGTATGGCGGAAATGGGTCTTAATAAAGAAGACTACTGGTGGTATCGCGATCTGCGTCGTTACGGCACCGTGCCACATTCCGGTTTTGGTCTGGGCTTCGAACGTCTGATCGCTTACGTTACCGGCGTGCAGAACGTCCGTGACGTGATCCCGTTCCCAAGAACACCGCGTAACGCTACCTTCTAAGTTTATCGCCTCTTCAAGGCCAGCCTCAGCGCTGGCCTTTTTTTTTCCGCCAGCGTAAAGAAATCTTTTTTTTAATTTAACAAACTTAAACATCAACCCCCTCCACCGCGACCTTTGTTACAGCACATTTCATCGCAACAACTAAGTACAAAAAATAACCACAATGTTTTTGCAGATCAGATTTCACTAATTCCATAGCATATTTTTTAAGCAGGCACACGGCTATCCGGATGGCTAAAGAAGGTCATAGCGAAAAATTTGTCTCTGGGGCATTAGCGATAAGAAAAGGCGTTATACAAATAAAAGATAAGAAATTCATATTGATAGATAAGTGGTCGTTCAATTAACCCGCACCTATGTCAGAATTTTGAGATAGTTCACAAAGTTCCTTAAAATTCACACTATGTTACACATTATTTCTTTTAGTTACTCATTCTTGATGTTTGTAGCATTTTCAGAGTGGCTAAAGCGCGTTTGGAATGGAAAGATGCCTCTCAGACACATAAAGACACCAAACTATCATCAATAGTTCCGTAAATTTTTATTGACGGAAGTAATTGGCGGCAGTGGCGAGTGTCTATAAAAAAAACCTAATGAGGGTAATAAATAATGATGAAGCGTAATATCCTGGCAGTGGTAATCCCTGCCCTGCTGGTAGCTGGCGCAGCAAACGCAGCCGAAATCTATAACAAAGACGGCAACAAGCTGGATCTGTACGGTAAAGTGAACGCTGAGCGTGACTTCGTCACCAGCGGCGACACTAAAAACTCCGACAGCACCTATGCTCAGCTCGGTTTCAAAGGCGAAACTCAGATCAATGACCAACTGGTTGGTTTTGGTCAGTGGGAATACCGCTTCATGGCGAACGGTGCTGAAGGTACCTCCGCTTCAAACAAAAACCGTCTGGCCTTCGCAGGTCTGAAAGCTGGCGACGCTGGCAGCATCAGCTACGGCCGTAACTACGGTATCGTTTACGACGTAGAATCCTTCACCGATATGGCGCCATCCTTCTCCGGTATGACCTGGGGCGGCAACTACGTTGACAACTACATGACCAGCCGTGGTACCGGTCTGCTGACCTACCGCAACAGCGATTTCTTCGGTCTGGTTGACGGCCTGAGCATGGGCATCCAGTACCAGGGTAAAAACGACCGTGACGACGTTAAAACTTCTAACGGCGAAGGCGTTGGTTACTCTCTGGGCTATGATTTCGGCGAAGGTTTCGGCCTGATCGGTTCTTACAGCAACTCTGGCCGTACTGGTCACCAGAAACTGCAGGACAACGTAGGCGACAAAGCTGAAGCATGGGGTATCGGTGCTAAATACGACGCGAACAACGTCTACCTGGCAACCACCTATGCTGAAACCCGTAACATGACTCGTACCGGTATCGACGGTGACGCTGGTTTTGCTAACAAAACCCAGAACTTCGAAATCGTTGCTCAGTACCAGTTCGACTTCGGCCTGCGTCCAGCAATCTCCTACGTTCAGACCAAAGGTAAAGACCTGGGTCCTGTGACGAATGCTAAAGGCACCTTTGCTGGTGGCGATGCAGACCTGGCTAAATTCATCCAGCTGGGCGCAACCTACTACTTCAACAAAAACTTCAACGTAGCAGTAGACTACTACTTCAACCTGTTGAACAAAAACGACAACTACACGCAAGTTGTTGGCGGTATCAACGGCAACGACGACATGATGGCACTGATGGCAACTTATCAGTTCTAATCAGCATACCCTCCTCGTTATATGCCTATAAAGCAGGACTTCGGTCCTGCTTTTTTACGTTCCTAAGATGAAGATCGTAACTTTTGAAAACCTTCGCGCTTTTAGTCTCTAACGGTTGGCATTTTGTAAATCTGCCGTTAACCTGATAGCGGATTTCCCCCGAACTAATAAATGGAACCTCGTCATGTTTGAGAACATTACAGCCGCCCCTGCCGACCCGATTCTGGGCCTGGCCGATCTGTTTCGCGCCGACGACCGCCCGGGTAAAATCAATCTCGGGATTGGTGTATATAAAGATGAAACCGGTAAGACCCCGGTTCTGACCAGCGTAAAAAAAGCTGAACAGTATCTGCTGGAAAATGAGACCACCAAAAACTATCTCGGCATTGATGGTATTCCTGAATTCGGTCGCTGCACGCAGGAACTGCTGTTTGGCAAAGGTAGCCCTATCGTTAGCGATAAGCGTGCTCGCACCGCGCAAACGCCTGGCGGCACCGGCGCTCTGCGCGTCGCGGCGGACTTCCTTGCTAAAAACACCGACGTGAAGCGCGTTTGGGTCAGCAATCCAAGCTGGCCGAACCACAAAAGCGTCTTTGGTGCTGCGGGCCTCGAAGTACGAGAATACAACTACTACAGCGCTGAAAAGCACGCGCTGGACTTCGACGCGCTGCTGGCAAGCCTGAACGACGCTCAGGCGGGTGACGTGGTGCTGTTCCACGGCTGCTGCCATAACCCAACCGGCATTGACCCTACGCTAGAGCAGTGGCAACAGCTGGCACAGCTCTCCGTTGAGAAAGGCTGGCTGCCACTGTTTGACTTCGCGTACCAGGGCTTCGCCCGCGGTCTGGAAGAAGATGCGGAAGGCTTGCGTGCCTTTGCTGCGCTGCACAAAGAGCTGATTGTGGCGAGCTCCTTCTCCAAGAACTTTGGCCTTTATAACGAGCGCGTGGGTGCCTGTACGCTGGTGACCGCCGACACCGATACCGCCGACCGCGCCTTCAGCCAGATGAAAGCCGTTATCCGCGCCAACTACTCTAACCCGCCGGCACACGGTGCATCCGTCGTAGCGACTATCCTTAGCAACGACGCTCTGCGTGCTATCTGGGAACAAGAGCTGACCGATATGCGCCAGCGCATCCAGCGCATGCGTCTGCTGTTTGTGAATACGCTGCAGGAAAAAGGTGCTAACCGTGACTTCAGCTTTATCACAAAACAGAACGGTATGTTCTCCTTCAGCGGCCTGACCAAAGAACAGGTTCTGCGTCTGCGCGAAGAGTTCGGCGTTTATGCTGTGGCCTCTGGCCGTATTAACGTTGCCGGGATGACCCCAGACAACATGGCGCCGCTGTGCGAAGCTATCGTCGCCGTACTGTAATATTCAAGTAACCCGGACGAGGCGCGTAGCGCCGACTCCGGGTGAAAATAAAAAAGGCCGCTAATGCGGCCTTTTTTATTTTCTTTGACCCGTCCTGAATAGCGTTGACACGTTCCTGACTTAAATCCGGAGAACGTGATGATGACTGAGTTCAAACGCACCCAACGTGATTATTCTC
>NZ_JBKHUI010000024.1:0-68451 GCF_046569695.1 Kluyvera sp. 142486 | reverse complement strand
GCAGTAGACACACCCAAGCGGGAATAGCTCAGTTGGTAGAGCACGACCTTGCCAAGGTCGGGGTCGCGAGTTCGAGTCTCGTTTCCCGCTCCAAATTTTCTTCCAAAACAAAAATACTTCCACAATGCATTAAGCCATTGAGGTTGTTTTTTTCGTTTCTGAAATACTCTTGTAAACAGAGTTATCCACAGGCTGTTATCACGTTCTTCGTGCGCTAATGTTTTCTGGATTTTTACAGTTTTTGTTAACTTGTTGAATTATAACAAGATATATCATTTCAAAATGTTAGCGAGATCGCTTGACGAACTTTGGCGTGTTGAAACGCAATGTCTTTTTATTTTTACTCACAGGCTGTGAATATATCACGCATCGCGCGGTAGCCCTTTTTCCACCACTCTCACCAGACGCTGTTTCTTCGGTAACTGCACCTCAACCACACTCTCATTTCGACGCGTGATTTGCTGCGCTACCGCCCATTCAATGTGTTCATCAAGTAGTGGGTGCTCACCTCGTCGACTCTCCAGCGCGTTTAGCGTTGCCTCGCTCCACGGTGCGTTACCCAGCGCAACGGCGATATTTCGCAGCCAACGCAGGTGGCCGATGCGGCGAATGGCCGAACCTTCCGTCACCTTCAGGAAATGGGCTTCGTTCCAAGCGAACAGCTCGATAAGTTCAGGAGCATGCAGCGCCTTGCGCGGGCTGAAATCAGCTTCATCGGTCAGCTGTGAGAAGCGGTTCCACGGGCAGATTAGCTGGCAGTCGTCGCAGCCGTAAATACGATTGCCCAATAGTGGACGAAATTCTTCCGGAATGGCGCCTTCAAGCTCGATGGTCAGATACGAGATACAGCGGCGGGCGTCGACGGTGTAGGGCTCGACGATGGCGCCGGTGGGGCAGATGGTCATGCAGGCCACGCAGCGCCCGCACTCTTCGGCCACCGGTTGATCGGTGGGCAGAGGAATATCAACCAGCAGTTCGCCGAGGAAAAAGAACGATCCGGCATCGCGGTTGAGGATCAGTGAGTGCTTACCTGTCCAGCCAATCCCGGCTTTTTCCGCTAGCGGACGCTCAAGAATAGGCGCAGAGTCGACAAACGGTCTAAAATTCAGCGAGACGCACTGTTCCTGAATCATTTCGCCGAGCTTTTTAAGGCGATTACGCAACAGCTTATGATAATCACGCCCCAGGGCATAACGGCTGACGTAACCTAGATCGGGATTTTTCAGCGTGCTGGCAAAGGCCGCATTGGCGGGAAGATAGTTCATGCGAACGCTAATCACCCGGAGCGTACCGGGCTGCAGTTCGTGCGGACGCGCGCGCATCATACCGTGACGCGCCATCCATTCCATCTCGCCGTGATATTGTTTATCCAGCCATGCCTGCAGTTTGGGCTCGGAGGCGCTGAGATCGGTATCGGTGATGCCGACCTGCTGAAAACCCAGTTCGGTGCCCCATTGTTTGATTTGTTGCGCTAATTGATTGAGATCGAGGGGCTGTGACATGACGGACCATACATTGACGAGTAACCCCCAAAGTATACCACACTCCATTTGGCCTGCGGATGACCTGCGTCGCGCTGAAAAAACGGCGGCGCAGAGCCTCGGGCTTTCCCTTTACACCTTAATGCAGCGCGCGGGCGAAGCGGCGTTTAACCTCGCGCGTGCCGCGTATCCTGCTACCCGGCGCTGGATTGTCCTCTGCGGGCACGGCAATAACGGTGGTGATGGTTACGAGGTTGCGCGTCTGGCGCAGGCTGCCGGCATTCAGGTGACGCTGCTGGCAATCGCCAGCGAGAAGCCGCTGCCGGAAGAGGCGCAGGCTGCTCGAGAGGCGTGGCGCGCGGTGGGCGGTGAGATTTACCCGGCGGATGCGGATTGGCCACAGGATACTGACCTGATTATTGATGGTCTGCTCGGCACCGGGCTACAAAGCGCGCCGCGCGAAAACGTCGCAAACCTGATTGCGCGGGCTAACGCCTTCCCGGCACCGATTATCGCGCTGGATATTCCCTCCGGGCTGAATGCCCAGACCGGCACGACGCCCGGCGCGGTTATCCAGGCCGCTCACACCGTCACCTTTATTGCCCTAAAACCCGGTTTACTGACCGGCAAGGCGCGTGATGTTGTCGGGCATCTGCACCACGATACGCTGGGTCTCGATGCCTGGCTGGCAACTCAGCACACCAACATTCATCGATTTGATGCTTCACAGTTGATCCAGTGGTTTGCGCCGCGCCGCCCAACGTCGCACAAAGGCGATCACGGACGCCTGGTGGTGATCGGCGGCGATCATGGTACTGCTGGCGCTATCCGTATGACCGGTGAGGCGGCATTACGAGCCGGTGCGGGGCTGGTGCGGGTGCTGACTCGAGCTGAAAACGTCGCGCCGATTATTACCGCCCGGCCTGAGCTGATGGTGCACGAATTGACGCCGCAGACGCTCGATGAGGCGCTGGAATGGGCGGATGCTATCGTGATTGGCCCCGGTCTGGGGCAGGCTGAATGGGGCAAACAGGCGCTGCGCAAAATCGACAATTTCCGCAAACCTACCCTGTGGGATGCCGATGCGCTTAACCTACTGGCAATCAATCCGGATAAACGTCACAATCGCGTGATCACGCCGCACCCCGGCGAAGCCGCACGGCTGCTCAATTGTCGAGTGACAGACATCGAGAACGATCGCTTACTTTCTGCGCAGCGTCTGGTAAAACGGTACGGCGGCGCAGTGGTGCTGAAAGGTGCCGGTACGGTCGTGGCGGATGAGCAGGGCGCGATCGGAATTATTGATGCGGGAAATGCCGGCATGGCCAGCGGCGGAATGGGCGATGTGCTTTCGGGCATCATCGGCGCATTGCTGGGGCAGGCATTATCGCCGTATGATGCAGCGTGCGCAGGGTGTATCGCCCACGGTGCAGCCGCCGATGACCTGGCAGCGCGCTATGGCTCCCGCGGTATGCTCGCGACAGACCTCTTTTCCACGCTACGGCGTGTTGTTAACCCGGATGTGATTGACGTAAACCATGACTAATCGAGTGATTCCTTTATCTGACGAGCAGGCAACCCTGGACCTTGGCAACCGAGTGGCGAAAGCCTGCGTCGGCGCAACCGTCATCTATCTGTACGGTGATTTGGGGGCCGGGAAAACCACCTTTAGCCGTGGATTTCTGCAGGCGTTAGGTCATAACGGCAACGTCAAAAGTCCCACCTATACACTGGTCGAGCCGTATCAGCTCGCCGACCTGATGGTTTATCACTTTGATCTGTACCGCCTTGCCGATCCCGAGGAGCTCGAATTTATGGGGATCCGCGATTACTTTGCTAACGATGCCATTTGCCTGGTGGAATGGCCGCAACAGGGCGCAGGTGTTCTGCCCGAGCCGGATATCGAAATACACTTAGATTACCAGGCGCAAGGGCGTGAGGCGCGCATCAGCGCGGTCTCCTCATTAGGTGAGTCTCTGCTGGCGCGGTTTGCCGGTTAATTTAAGGGATCCCAGGATGATTTTTCGCGCAAAAGGGTGGTTGATGGCCGCGCTGATGCTGGTCGGTGTACCGGCAATGGCGGCGAGTTTATCCGATATTCAGGTAGCGAACAGTGAAACGCAGGCGCGGATCACGTTCAGCTTTATGGGCGATCCAGAGTACAACTTTAGTCAGGACGACAAACGTAGCGTCGTGCTGGATATCAAACAAACCGGCGTTATTCAGGGGCTGCCGCTGCGCTTTAGCGGCAACAACCTGGTGAAAGCCATTCGTTCGGGTACGCCGAAAGACGATCAGTCTTTACGACTGGTGGTCGATCTTACCGAGAACGGCAAAACCCGAGCGGTGAAGCAGCAGAACGGTGCGAACTACGTTGTGGTGTTCACTATTAACGCCGACGTTCCGCCACCGCCGCCTCCACCGCCAGTCGTGGCGAAGCGAGTGGAAACGCCAGTTGTGATGCCAGCTCCGGTACAGCAGGGGCGTAACCCGTTTAGCGGCAGCCGTAACGGCAGCAGCAGTACGAACAGCGGCAACAATAGCGGCAGCTTCAGCGGTGAACGCCAGCCGGCGATTGCCAGCACCGTGACGCCAACCCCGCGTCCGTCTTCCCGCGCGCGCAGCGTCTCGGGTGATAAAGTGATTATCGCTATCGATGCCGGTCACGGCGGCCAGGACCCTGGGGCGATTGGCCCTGGCGGCACGCGTGAGAAAAACGTCACAATTGCCATTGCGCGTAAGCTGCGTGCATTGCTGAATGATGATCCGATGTTCAAAGGCGTGCTGACCCGCGATGGTGACTACTTTATTTCGGTGATGGGCCGTTCCGACGTGGCGCGTAAGCAGAACGCCTCTTTCCTGGTGTCTATTCACGCAGATGCTGCGCCGAACCGCGATGCGACCGGTGCGTCCGTGTGGGTGCTCTCTAACCGTCGTGCGAACAGCGAAATGGCGGGCTGGCTGGAACAGCATGAGAAACAGTCCGAACTGCTGGGCGGCGCGGGCGACGTGCTGGCCAACAGCCAGGCTGACCCATACCTGAGCCAGGCGGTGCTGGATCTGCAGTTCGGTCATTCGCAGCGCGTAGGGTATGATGTGGCAACCAGCGTGATTAGCCAGCTTCAACAGGTGGGTAATCTGCATAAACGCCGCCCTGAACACGCCAGCCTTGGCGTGCTCCGTTCGCCGGATATTCCGTCCATTCTGGTCGAGACCGGCTTTATCAGTAATAGCAGCGAAGAGCGTCTGCTGGGCAGCGACGATTACCAGCAGAAGATCGCGGAAGCCATTTATAACGGTTTACGTAACTATTTCACGGCGCATCCGATACAATCCAGCCCTCGCGACGAACAGTCGCAGACCGCCAGCGCCGCGTCATCATCCAGGACGCTCGTTAACTAAGGAGTTTTCATGCCGATACAGGTTTTACCGCCGCAGCTTGCGAACCAGATTGCCGCGGGTGAAGTGGTTGAGCGGCCTGCATCGGTAGTGAAAGAGCTGGTGGAGAACAGTCTCGATGCGGGAGCCACCCGCATCGATATCGATATTGAACGCGGCGGCGCCAAGCTTATCCGCATTCGCGATAACGGCTGTGGCATCAGAAAAGACGAGCTGGCACTTTCGCTGGCGCGTCACGCCACCAGTAAAATCGCTTCGCTTGAGGATCTTGAAGCCATTATCAGCCTGGGTTTTCGCGGCGAAGCGCTGGCGAGTATCAGCTCGGTCTCGCGTCTGACCATCACCTCACGAACCGCAGAGCAGCAGGAAGCATGGCAAGCCTATGCGGAAGGGCGCGATCAGGACGTGACGGTTAAACCGGCGGCGCACCCGGTAGGGACGACGCTGGAAGTGCTGGACCTGTTCTATAACACCCCAGCGCGGCGCAAGTTTATGCGCACCGAGAAAACTGAATTCAACCATATCGATGAGATTGTTCGCCGCATTGCGCTGGCACGCTTCGATGTGAGCATTAACCTGACCCACAACGGCAAAGCGGTTCGCCAGTATCGAGCGGTGGCCGAAGGCGCACCGAAAGAGCGTCGGCTGGGGGCGATTTGCGGCGTGCCGTTCCTTGAGCACGCGCTGGCCATTGAGTGGCAGCACGGTGACCTGGCGCTGCACGGCTGGGTGGCTGACCCGAAACACACCACGCCTGCGTTGGCTGAAATTCAGTACTGCTACGTGAACGGCCGCATGATGCGCGATAGGCTCATCAACCATGCGATTCGTCAGGCGTGCGAAGATAAGCTCGGCGCTGACCAGCAGCCGGCGTTTGTTCTTTATCTCGAGATTGACCCGCATCAAGTCGACGTGAACGTTCACCCGGCGAAGCACGAGGTGCGTTTTCATCAGTCGCGGCTGGTGCATGATTTTATCTATCAAGGGGTGCTTAGCGTGCTGCAACAGCAGCTGGATGCGCCTCTGCCGCTGGCGGAAGATGACGAACCCGCGCCGCGAGTTCTGCCGGAAAACCGCATTGCCGCCGGGCGCAACCAGTTTGCCGAACCGGCGGTGGCGCGCGAGCCTGATATGCCGCGCTATCAAACGCCAACCGGCAGCGGTAGCAGCGCTGGGCGAAGTAGCGGTGGTGGTGTCAACGGCAGTTGGCCAAACGCTCAGCCAGGCTATCAGAAACAGCAGGGGGCGCTTTATCGCCAACTGTTGAATACCCCAGAGAAGACGCCGGAACCGGTAAAAGCGCCAGCGACGGATAATCTTGCCGGGCACAGCCAGAGCTTCGGGCGCGTGCTGGCGGTTATCGCCGAAAGCTGTGCGCTGCTGGAGCGCGACGGCAAGCTAAGCCTGCTGGCGTTGCCGGTTGCGGAGCGCTGGCTGCGTCAGGCGCAGTTGACGCCGGGTGAGGCGACCATCTGTGCGCAGCCGCTGCTGATCCCGCTGCGTCTGAAAGTGACCGACGGCGAACGCCAAACGCTGGAGCGTGCGCAGGAAACGCTGAACCTGCTCGGTATTGAAATACTGCTCGAAGGGCAGCACGCCACGATCCGCGCCGTGCCTTTACCCTTACGACAACAAAATTTACAAATCTTGATTCCTGAACTGATAGGCTACCTGGTGGAGCAGAGTAAAGTTGATGCCGGGAACGTTGTGCAGTGGCTGGCCCGTAATCTGGCAAGCGATCACGCGCAGTGGAACATGGCACAGGCCATTTCGATGCTGGCAGACGTTGAACGTCTTTGCCCGCATCTGGTCAAAGCTCCGCCGGGTGGTCTGTTACAACCCGTTGATTTAGATTCTGCGATGAACGCCCTGAGACATGAGTGACGTAACCGAGGCGAGCCTGCCTAAGGCAATTTTTTTGATGGGGCCAACTGCTTCGGGCAAGACAGCGCTGGCTATTGAATTACGTAAAGTTTTGCCAGTAGAGTTGATTAGTGTTGATTCCGCCCTCATCTATCGGGGAATGGATATCGGCACCGCTAAGCCGAGTGTGGAAGAGCTAGAAGCCGCGCCGCATCGACTGTTAGATATTCTCGATCCGTCGCAGGCATACTCTGCGGCGGACTTCCGCCGCGATGCGCTTGCGCAGATGGCGGAGATCACCGCCGCAGGGAAGATCCCGCTGCTGGTCGGTGGCACGATGTTGTATTTCAAGGCGTTGCTTGAAGGTTTATCACCGCTGCCCTCAGCCGACCCGGAAGTTCGGACTCGGATTGAGCAGCAGGCGGCAGAGCAGGGATGGATGGCGCTGCATCAGCAGCTACGGGAAATCGACCCCGTTGCAGCCGAACGTATTCATCCGAATGATCCGCAAAGACTTTCCCGAGCACTGGAAGTTTTTTTCATTTCGGGTAAAACTTTAACGGAGCTGACACAAACGTCAGGAGACGCTCTGCCCTACAAGGTGCATCAGTTCGCCATCGCCCCGGCGAGCCGTGAACTGCTCCATCAGCGCATTGAGCAGCGTTTTCATCAGATGTTAGCTTCAGGTTTTGAAGCAGAAGTGCGGGCGCTATTTGCCCGTGGAGATTTGCATACGGATATGCCTTCCATTCGTTGTGTGGGATATCGCCAGATGTGGTCGTACCTCGAACGCGAGATTTCATATGATGAAATGGTTTATAGAGGAGTTTGTGCCACGAGACAGCTAGCGAAGCGCCAGGTGACGTGGTTACGCGGTTGGGAAGGGGTTCACTGGTTAGATAGTGAGCAGCCGGAGCAGGCGTTTAACCAACTATTACAGGTAGTGGGTGCTAGTGTAGACTGAATGTGTACAATTGAGTCGTATCGTGCGCAATTTTCAGAATCGTAAGGTTCATACGCAACATCGCTCAAGTTGCCGCAACGCGGCTTGAAAGACGACGTGTATAAGTACAAATAAGCATATAAGGAAAAGAGAGAATGGCTAAGGGGCAATCTTTACAAGATCCGTTCCTGAACGCATTGCGTCGGGAACGTGTTCCAGTTTCTATTTATTTGGTGAATGGTATTAAGCTGCAAGGGCAAATTGAGTCTTTCGATCAGTTCGTGATCCTGTTGAAAAACACGGTCAGCCAGATGGTCTATAAGCACGCAATTTCTACCGTAGTTCCGTCTCGTCCAGTTTCCCATCACAGCAACAATGCTGGCGGCGGTACTGGCAGCAACTACCACCACGGTAGCAACGCGCAGGGTTCTGCGCAGCAAGACAGCGAAGAAACCGAATAAGGTTGATGGCTGTTTATCCATGTCGGGGAGCCGGATTATCCAGGTTCCCCGCTGGTATTTCAGGAGATATAACGCTTGTTTGACCGTTATGACGCCGGTGAGCAGGCGGTGCTGGTACACATCTATTTTACGCAAGACAAAGATATGGAAGACCTCCAGGAGTTTGAATCTCTGGTCTCTTCCGCCGGTGTCGAAGCAATGCAGGTGATTACTGGTAGCCGTAAAGCGCCGCACCCAAAATATTTTGTTGGTGAAGGTAAGGCTGTCGAGATTGCGGAAGCCGTCAAAGCGACAGGTGCTTCCGTTGTGCTGTTCGATCATGCACTTAGCCCTGCACAGGAGCGTAACCTTGAAGCCCTGTGTCAATGTCGGGTTATCGACCGTACCGGTCTGATCTTAGATATTTTCGCCCAACGTGCGCGTACCCATGAAGGTAAGCTGCAGGTTGAGCTGGCGCAGCTGCGCCATCTGGCCACGCGTCTGGTGCGCGGCTGGACGCACCTTGAAAGACAAAAAGGCGGTATCGGTTTGCGCGGCCCGGGTGAAACCCAGCTCGAAACCGACCGTCGTTTACTGCGTAACCGTATTATGCAGATCCTCTCGCGCATTGAGCGCGTGGAGAAGCAGCGTGAGCAGGGGCGTCGTGCCCGCGTGAAGGCCGACGTGCCAACGGTGTCGCTGGTGGGCTATACCAACGCCGGCAAATCGACACTGTTTAACCATATTACGCAGGCGGAGGTTTACGCCGCCGACCAGCTGTTTGCGACCCTTGACCCGACGCTGCGTCGTATTGACGTGGCAGACGTAGGCGAAACCGTGCTGGCGGATACCGTAGGCTTTATTCGTCACCTGCCGCATGATCTTGTGGCGGCCTTTAAAGCCACCTTGCAGGAAACCCGCGAAGCGACGCTGTTGCTTCACGTGATTGATGCAGCAGACGTTCGGGTACAGGAAAACATCGACGCGGTGAACACGGTTCTCGAAGAGATCGACGCGCACGAGATCCCAACCCTGCTGGTGATGAACAAAATCGATATGCTGGACGATTTCGAGCCGCGTATCGATCGTGATGAAGAGAACAAACCTATCCGGGTGTGGCTGTCTGCGCAAACCGGGGTAGGCATACCACTACTTTTTCAGGCATTAACCGAACGGCTAGCCGGCGAAGTCGCGCAGCACACGTTGCGTTTACCTCCGCAGGCCGGGCGTTTGCGTAGCCGTTTTTACCAGCTTCAGGCAATTGAAAAAGAGTGGATGGAGGAGGACGGCTGCGTCAATTTGCAGGTTCGTATGCCAATTGTCGACTGGCGTCGCCTCTGTAAACAAGAACCGGCACTGGCAGACTACGTCGTCTGACCGTGCAGCTTGCCTGAACATTAGCCCTTTGGGCACCCAGCGGTTCAGATCGCCTCAACGCGACCGTCACCACCAGGAAGGCGATGACGGTTAACCGCGAACAGATCTGAACTGGGAAAAGGTATATCACCGCATAACAAATATGGAGCATAAACATGGCGTGGAATCAGCCCGGTAATAACGGACAAGACCGCGACCCGTGGGGAAGCAGCAATAATCAAGGCGGCAACTCCGGGGGGAATGGAAATAAAGGTGGTCGCGATCAGGGGCCGCCGGATTTGGATGATATCTTCCGTAAGCTGAGCAAAAAGCTCGGTGGCTTTAGGGGCGGTAAAGGGGGCTCCGGCAACGGTAGTTCAACTCAGGGACCGCGTAGCCCTATGGGCGGACGCATTGTCGGTATCGCAGTGGCAGCCGTCGTCGTTATCTGGGCAGCAAGCGGGTTCTATACCATTAAAGAAGCCGAGCGTGGCGTAGTGACGCGCTTTGGTAAGTTCAGCCATCTGGTTGAACCAGGTCTGAACTGGAAGCCGACCTTCGTGGATGAAGTCACTCCAGTGAACGTTGAAGCGGTTCGCGAACTGGCAGCGTCCGGTGTGATGCTGACTTCTGACGAAAACGTCGTGCGCGTTGAAATGAACGTGCAGTACCGCGTAACCGACCCGCAGAAATACCTGTTCAGCGTCACCAGCGCTGACGACAGTCTGCGTCAGGCTACCGACAGCGCCCTGCGTGGCGTTATCGGTAAGTACACCATGGACCGTATTCTGACCGAAGGTCGTACCGTTATTCGTAGCGATACCCAGCGCGAGCTGGAAGAGACCATTCGTCCATACAACATGGGTATCACCCTGCTGGACGTCAACTTCCAGGCTGCTCGTCCGCCGGAAGAGGTAAAAGCCGCGTTTGACGATGCGATTGCCGCACGTGAAAACGAGCAGCAGTATATCCGTGAAGCGGAAGCGTATACCAACGAAGTGCAGCCACGTGCGAACGGTCAGGCGCAGCGTATTCTGGAAGAAGCGCGTGCGTATAAGACTCAGACCGTACTGGAAGCACAGGGTGAAGTGGCTCGCTTTGCGAAAATCCTGCCGGAATATAAAGCCGCACCGCAGATTACCCGCGAGCGTCTCTATATCGAGACCATGGAAAAAGTGCTGAGCCATACCCGCAAAGTGCTGGTTAGCGACAACAAGAATGGCAACCTGATGGTACTGCCGCTGGATCAAATGCTGAAAGGCGGTAACGCCCCGGCAGCAAAGAGCGATAGCAGTGGTGCGAACAACCTGTTGCGCCTGCCGCCTGCGTCCTCTTCCAGCAGCAGCGCAAGCAACACGTCGTCTGCCAGTCAGGGCAATATCATGGACCAACGCCGCGCTAACGCGCAGCGTAACGACTACCAGCGTCAGGGGGAATAACGATGCGTAAGTCAGTTATTGCGATTATCATCATCGTGCTGGTAGTGCTTTACACCTCTATCTTCGTGGTAAAAGAAGGCGAGCGTGGGATTAAGTTCCAGTTCAGCAGCGTCGTGCGTGACGGCGACAAGAAACCGCTGATTTATGAGCCAGGCCTGCACTTCAAGGTTCCGTTCATTCAGTCGGTGAAAATGCTCGATGCCCGTATCCAGACCATGGATAACCAGGCCGACCGTTTCGTGACCAAAGAGAAAAAAGACCTGATCGTCGACTCTTATATCAAGTGGCGCATCAGCGACTTCAGCCGTTACTTCCTGGCGACCGGCGGCGGTGACGTCTCCCAGGCCGAAGTGCTGCTGAAACGTAAGTTCTCTGACCGTCTGCGTTCTGAGATTGGTCGTCTGGACGTGAAAGACATCGTTACCGACTCCCGTGGTCGTCTGACGCTGGAAGTTCGCGATGCCCTGAACTCCGGCTCTTCCGGCGCTGAGGATGAAGTGGCTACGCCAGCTGCGGATAACGCGATTGCCGAAGCCGCAGAGCGCGTAGAGCAGCAGGCAAACATCAAAGGGCCAACCATTAACCCGAACAGTATGGCGGCGTTAGGGATTGAAGTGGTCGATGTGCGTATTAAGCAGATCAACCTGCCTGCTGAGGTTTCCGAAGCTATCTACAACCGTATGCGCGCCGAGCGTGAAGCCGTTGCCCGTCGTCACCGTTCACAGGGTCAGGAAGAGGCAGAAAAACTGCGCGCTACCGCTGACTATGAAGTGACGAAGACGCTGGCAGAAGCAGAGCGTCAAGGTCGTATCATGCGCGGTGAAGGTGATGCAGAAGCCGCTAAGCTGTTTGCCGATGCCTTCAGCCAGGATCCAGACTTCTATGCCTTCATCCGTAGCCTGCGTGCGTACGAAGCGAGCTTCGATAGCAATCAGGATGTGATGGTACTGAGCCCGGATAGCGACTTCTTCCGCTACATGAAGAACCCAGGCACCACGACGCGTTAATCGCGCGACAGCCTGAATAAAACCACCGCCTTCTTCGGGAGTCGGTGGTTTTCTTTTATAAGGATGATCAATGAATTCCACAATCTGGCTGGCGCTTGCGCTGGTGTTAGTGCTTGAAGGCCTGGGGCCGATGCTGTATCCGAAGGCCTGGCGCAAGATGATTGCTACGATGAGCCAATTACCGGATACGATGTTACGTCGATTTGGCGGCGGTCTTGTGGTTGCGGGAGTCGTGATCTACTACATGTTGACGAAAACGATTGGCTGATTAAAAAGAGAACACTAAAGCGCGATTTTGTGGGTAAAAAGTGCTGTATATCTGAAAAAGCGATGGTAGAATCCATTTTTAAGCAATCGGTGATTTTGAAAAATGGGTAACAACGTCGTCGTACTGGGCACCCAATGGGGTGACGAAGGTAAAGGGAAGATCGTCGATCTTCTTACTGAGCGTGCAAAATATGTTGTTCGCTATCAGGGTGGTCACAACGCGGGCCATACTCTCGTAATCAACGGTGAAAAAACCGTCCTCCATCTTATTCCATCAGGTATTCTCCGTGAGAATGTAACCAGCATCATCGGTAACGGTGTTGTGCTGTCTCCGGCTGCGCTGATGAAAGAGATGAAAGGCCTGGAAGACCGTGGTATCCCGGTTCGCGAACGTCTGCTGCTTTCCGAAGCATGCCCGTTAATCCTCGACTATCACGTCGCGCTGGATAACGCTCGCGAAAAAGCGCGCGGTGCGAAAGCTATCGGTACTACCGGTCGTGGTATCGGTCCTGCTTACGAAGATAAAGTGGCTCGTCGCGGTCTGCGCGTGGGCGACCTCTTCGATAAAGCAACCTTCGCCGACAAACTGAAAGAAGTGATGGAATATCACAACTTCCAGCTGGTGAACTTCTACAAAGTTGACGCGGTTGACTACCAGAAAGTGCTGGACGATGTGATGGCGGTTGCCGACATCCTGACCAGCATGGTTGTTGACGTTTCTGATCTGCTGGATCAGGCTCGTCAGCGCGGTGACTTCGTGATGTTCGAAGGCGCGCAGGGTACGCTGCTGGATATCGACCACGGTACCTATCCGTACGTGACCTCTTCCAACACCACCGCAGGTGGCGTAGCAACCGGTTCTGGCCTTGGCCCGCGCTATGTTGACTACGTACTGGGCATCATCAAAGCGTACTCCACTCGCGTGGGTGCCGGTCCATTCCCGACCGAACTGTTTGATGAAACCGGTGAGTTCCTGTGCAAGCAGGGTAACGAATACGGTGCCACTACCGGCCGTCGTCGTCGTACCGGCTGGCTGGACTCCGTTGCCGTGCGTCGTGCTGTACAGATCAACTCCCTGTCTGGCTTCTGCCTGACCAAACTGGACGTTCTGGACGGCCTGAAAGAAGTGAAAATCTGCGTAGGCTACCGCATGCCAGATGGCCGCGAAGTGACCACCACTCCGCTGGCAGCTGATGATTGGGAAGGTATCGAGCCAATCTACGAAACCATGCCGGGCTGGTCTGAAACCACCTTTGGCGTGAAGGAACGTAGCGGCCTGCCACAGGCAGCGCTGGACTACATCAAGCGTATTGAAGAACTGACCGGTGTGCCGATTGATATTATTTCAACTGGCCCAGACCGTACCGAAACCATGATCCTGCGCGACCCGTTCGACGCATAATTCTGGTTCGTCGTGCAGCGCCCGATGGCGCTGCGCTTATCAGGCCTACTACTCGGTAGGCCGGATAAGACGCAAAGCGTCATTATCCGGCTTAATCGTGCGTTAAATCCTCGCTTTTTCCTTCCCGAACTGAAATAAATTAGCGGCTCAGTCGCTGGCTGGTTTATCATCAATATAATTAATATCAACAGGCTCACCCTGTTTTTCCCCTTTTTCCTGAGGTTGATGTGCAGTTAACAAGTTTTACCGATTATGGACTACGTGCGCTGATTTATATGGCGTCGCTGCCGGAAGGCAACATGACCAGCATCTCGGAGGTAACCGAGGTCTACGGCGTGTCGCGTAACCATATGGTTAAAATAATCAACCAGCTCAGTCGCGCCGGATACGTGATGGCCGTGCGGGGAAAAAATGGCGGGATCCGTCTGGGCAAACCAGCAAAGGATATCCGCGTCGGAGACGTGGTGCGTGAACTCGAACCGTTATCGCTGGTGAACTGCAGCAGCGAGTTTTGCCATATTACGCCTGCCTGTCGTTTGAAACAGGCGCTTGCTCAAGCCGTGCAATGTTTTCTCAAGGAGTTGGATAACTACACACTGGCTGATTTGGTTGAAAAGAATCAACCGCTATATAAATTATTGCTGGTGGAGTAACGACTCCCGCCAGCAGCGATGATGACGGAGGAACCGACATGTCAAAAGATCCTTTCCTGGAACGCGAAGCAGAAAAATATTCGAATCCTATCCCGAGCCGGGAATTTATCCTCGAACACTTAACAAAACGCGAAAAACCGGCCAACCGTGAAGAACTGGCCGTCGAACTCAATATTGAAGGCGAAGAGCAGATTGAAGCGCTGCGCCGTCGCCTGCGCGCCATGGAGCGCGATGGGCAACTGGTCTTTACCCGCCGCCAGTGCTATGCGCTGCCGGAACGTCTCGACCTGCTGAAAGGTATGGTTATCGGTCACCGCGATGGCTTCGGCTTCCTGCGCGTTGAAGGCCGTAAAGACGACCTGTATCTGTCGAGCGAACAGATGAAAATGTGCATGCACGGCGATGAAGTGCTGGCACAGCCGCTGGGCGCGGACCGCAAAGGCCGCCGCGAAGCGCGTATCGTCCGCGTACTGGTGCCGCGTAATGCGCAGATCGTCGGCCGCTACTTTACCGACGCTGGCGTGGGTTTTGTGGTCCCGGACGATAGCCGCCTGAGCTTTGATATCCTCATCCCGCCTGAGTCGGTGATGGGGGCGCGCATGGGCTTTGTGGTGGTGGTCGAACTGACCCAGCGCCCAACCCGCCGTACCAAAGCGATTGGTAAAATCGTTGAAGTGCTGGGTGACAATATGGGTACCGGCATGGCCGTTGAGATGGCGCTGCGCACCCATGAAATTCCATACGTCTGGCCACCAGCGGTTGAAGCGCAGGTTGCCGGGCTGAAAGAGCAGGTGCCTGAAGAGGCGAAAGTGGGTCGTGTCGACCTGCGCGACCTGCCGCTGGTGACCATCGACGGCGAAGACGCCCGTGACTTCGATGATGCGGTCTACTGCGAGAAAAAACGCGGTGGCGGCTGGCGCCTGTGGGTTGCCATTGCTGACGTCAGCTACTATGTGCGTCCGCCGACGCCGCTGGACGGTGAAGCGCGCAACCGTGGTACCTCGGTCTACTTCCCAACGCAGGTTGTGCCGATGCTGCCGGAAGTGCTCTCCAACGGCCTGTGCTCGCTGAACCCTCAGGTTGACCGCCTGTGTATGGTTTGCGAAATGACCATTTCGTCGAAGGGCCGATTAACCGGCTTCAAATTCTACGAAGCGGTGATGAGCTCCCACGCACGTCTGACCTACACCAAGGTCTGGCATATGCTGCAGGGCGACCAGGAGCTGCGCGAACAGTATGCGCCGCTGGTGAAACACATTGAAGAGCTGCATAACCTCTACAAGGTGCTGGATCAGGCTCGCGCAGAACGCGGCGGGATCTCGTTTGAGAGTGAAGAAGCGAAGTTCATCTTCAACGCTGAACGCCGCATTGAGCGTATCGAACAGACTCAACGTAACGACGCGCACAAACTGATCGAAGAGTGCATGATCATGGCGAACATCTCGGCGGCGCGTTTCGTCGAGAAAGCTCAGGAGCCTGCGCTGTTCCGTATTCACGACAAGCCAACGACCGAAGCGATTACCGCGTTCCGTTCGGTGCTGTCTGAACTTGGGCTCGAATTGCCTGGCGGCAACAAACCGGAGCCGCGCGACTACGCCGAGCTGCTGGAATCCGTTGCCGACCGTCCTGACGCCGAAATGTTGCAAACCATGCTGCTGCGTTCGATGAAGCAGGCTATCTATGACCCGGAAAACCGCGGTCACTTTGGCCTGGCGCTGCAGTCCTATGCGCACTTCACTTCGCCGATCCGTCGTTATCCTGACCTGTCGCTTCACCGCGCCATCAAGTATCTGCTGGCGAAAGAGCAGGGCCACAAGGGCAACAGCACCGACACCGGCGGCTACCATTATTCGATGGAAGAGATGCTGCAACTGGGTCAGCACTGTTCGATGACCGAACGTCGCGCTGACGAAGCCACCCGCGATGTCTCTGACTGGCTGAAGTGTGACTTCATGCAGGATCAGGTCGGTAACGTCTTTAACGGCGTTATCGCAAGCGTGACCGGCTTTGGCTTCTTCGTACGTCTGGACGAGCTGTTCATTGATGGTCTGGTGCATGTTTCTTCACTGGATAACGACTACTACCGCTTTGACCAGGTCGGTCAGCGCCTGATTGGTGAATCCGGCGGCCAGACCTATCGTTTGGGCGACCGCGTGGAAGTGCGCGTGGAAGCGGTCAACATGGACGAGCGTAAAATCGACTTCTCGCTGATCTCAAGCGAGCGCGGTCCGCGTAACGTCGGTAAAACTGAACGCGAGAAAGCGAAGAAAGGCAGCGGCGGCAAGCCGAGCGCCAGCCGTCGTCGTCAGGCGGGCAAGCGCACTAACTTTGAGCCGGACAGCGCCTTCCGCGGCGAGAAGAAAGGTAAAGCGAAAGCTAATTCCAATCAGACAGCGAAGAGTGGCAAAGTCAGCGCGAATCAAAACGCTGAGCAAGGCAAAGCGAAACCAGCCTCGGACAAAGCAGGGGCTAAAAAAGCCAAAAAGCCATCGGTGAAGACGCAGAAAATTGCTGCTGCGACCAAAGCGAAGCGCGCGGCAAAAAAGAAATCGTCTGAGTAAACTATTGTGATCCTTGCCCCCTTCCCGTACGGAAGGGGGAAATAAGGGCAACCCCGAATACACAAGTAACGAGTGAATTGAATGAGCGAAATGATTTACGGCATTCACGCAGTGCAGGCACTGCTGGAGCGCGCGCCTGAACGTTTTCAGGAAGTTTTTATTCTGAAAGGCCGCGACGATAAGCGCCTGATGCCGCTGATCCACGCGCTGGAAGCACAGGGCGTGGTGATCCAGCTGGCGAACCGTCAGTTCCTGGATGAAAAAAGCGAAGGTGCCGTGCACCAGGGCATTATTGCGCGCGTGAAGCCGGGCCGTCAGTATCAGGAAAACGATCTGCCGGATCTGATCGCTTCGCTCGATAGCCCGTTCCTGCTGATCCTCGACGGCGTGACCGATCCGCATAACCTCGGCGCCTGCCTGCGTAGCGCCGATGCCGCTGGCGTGCACGCGGTCATCGTCCCGAAAGACCGCTCGGCGCAACTGAACGCCACGGCAAAAAAAGTGGCCTGCGGCGCTGCCGAAAGCGTTCCGCTGATCCGCGTAACCAACCTGGCGCGTACCATGCGTATGCTGCAGGAAGAGAGCGTCTGGATTGTCGGCACCGCCGGTGAAGCGACCCACACGCTGTACCAGAGTAAAATGACCGGCGCGATGGCGCTGGTGATGGGCGCAGAAGGCGAAGGTATGCGTCGTCTGACCCGCGAACACTGCGATGAGCTGATCAGCATTCCGATGGCGGGCACCGTTTCGTCGCTGAACGTCTCCGTGGCGACCGGCATCTGCCTGTTTGAAGCGGTGCGCCAGCGCAGCTAACCGCCTGATGGCGCTGCGCTTATCAGGCCTACAAATCTTGTAGCCCATCGAGGCGAAGCGCCGCCGGGTTCTGCGTCAAACCACTTTCTGTATGATCTAAGCCACCCTTCCGGGTGGCTTTTTTATTGTGCATCTTCCCTGACCGTCCATACTTAAAAGGTTGCCCATTGACGGAGGGAGACACAATGAACTGGCAAACACACACCGTTTTTAATCAACCTACCCCCTTAAATAACAGTAACCTGTTCTTATCTGATATCGCACTGCTTGACGCGGTTAACCGCTATGACGCCGGCTGGGACAGCGAACTGCTGGCGAGCATCGGTCAACAGCTCGGCACCGCCGAATCGCTGGAGCTTGGCAGACTCGCCAACGCCCATCCCCCTGAATTATTGCGCTATGACCCGCAAGGGCAGCGGCTGGATGACGTTCGCTTTCACCCCGCCTGGCATTTACTGATGCAGGGGCTTTGCGCCAACCGTGTCCACAACCTGCCCTGGGAAGAAGAGGCACGCAGCGGCGCATTCGTTGCCCGCGCCGCGCGCTTTATGCTACATGCGCAGGTGGAAGCCGGCACGCTGTGCCCCATCACCATGACCTTTGCCGCCACGCCGCTGCTGCTAAAAACGCTGCCGTCGCTTTTTGCCGACTGGCACTCGGCGCTGCTTAGCGATCGCTATGACCCGCATCAGTTGCCCGGCGCGCAGAAGCGCGGGCTTTTGATCGGCATGGGGATGACTGAAAAACAGGGTGGTTCGGACGTGCTGAGCAACAGCACGCGAGCGGAAAGGCTGGAGGATGGCAGCTACCAGCTTATCGGGCATAAATGGTTCTATTCGGTGCCGCAAAGCGATGCGCATTTGGTGCTGGCACAGGCCAGCGGCGGGTTAACCTGTTTCTTTGTCCCGCGACTGCTGCCCGATGGCACCCGCAATGCCATTCGCCTTGAGCGGCTGAAAGACAAGCTCGGCAACCGCGCCAACGCCAGCAGCGAAGTCGAGTTCCAGCAGGCGCTTGGCTGGCCGCTGGGCGAAGAGGGGGATGGTATCCGGCAAATCCTCAAAATGGGCGGGCTGACGCGCTTTGACTGTGCGCTGGGCAGCCACAGCCTGATGCGCCGCGCGCTGTCGGTGGCGTTGTATCATGCCTTCCAGCGTCAGGCCTTCGGCCATAACCTGGTCGACCTGCCGCTGATGCGCCAGGTGTTGGGGAAGATGGCGCTCCAGCTGGAAGGGCAGACCGCGTTTATGTTCCGTCTTGCCAGCGCCTGGGGGCAGAATCATCAGCCGCAGGAAGCGCTGTGGGCGCGTCTTTTCACCCCTGCCGCCAAGTTTGCCATTTGCAAGGCGGGTGTTCCGTTCGTGGCGGAGGCGATGGAGGTGCTGGGCGGGATTGGCTACTGCGAAGAGAGCGAACTGCCGCGTCTGTACCGGGAGATGCCGGTGAACAGCATCTGGGAAGGTTCCGGCAATATTATGTGCCTCGACGTGCTACGGGTGCTGGTGAAGCAGCCTGACGCCGTGGCGCTGCTGGTGGCTGAATGTAACGAGGTTAAAGGCCAGGATCGTCATTTCGACCGGCACTGGCGACAGCTGCAGCAGCGGCTGCGTAAGCCTTCCGAATCTCAGGGACGTGAAATGACGCACCAGCTGTACCTGCTGGGAGTTGGCGCGCAGATGCTGCGTCATGCGTCGCCGCCGATGGCTCAGGCCTGGTGTCGAATGATGTTGGATCCGCGAGGCGGTGCGTTGCTGAGCGAAGCGGTGATTAATGACCTGCTGTGTCGGGCGACGGGCGGAGGAAGATAGGCAATAGAGCGGGTGGAAGAGGCGCGACGAGCGTAACGCTTCTTCCACTAGTGACGAGTATTAGGCATAGATAATCGCCTGCGCGCGCCAGTTGTCCTGCTGGGGCTCTTCATACATCTGCACAATGCGATACCAGGAAGCGCCCTGTTCATCTGCCTTACGAGCGATGACCTGTTCGACATCTTCCAGGCTTCCGGTGACGTTATTCACCGAAATCAGCCCAATTTCATTTAGCCCCGTTACGCAATCTGCGCTGGCGAACTCTGCAGATTGCGCCGCCGCGGCATGACTGCCGCCTGACAAAAGCAGGGTAGATAAGGTAAGTGTTTGTTTCATCGTCAGCTCCATTTCACATAACCCAGTGGGGGCAGTCCATAGCAGACGCATATCCTGTATCCAGACAGAGGCGCCATTGTGCATCAGGGAAACGTGAAACGGTGCAAACCTACGTAAAGCTCGTAAAACTACTTACGGTAGAGGATGGCCTGCGCATACCACTGGCCCGGCACTACGGTGTCATCCATCATGACGATCACGTAGTAATCTGCCTTTTGCGCGGTGACTTTCTCTTTGATAGACGCTTCAACGTCCATCGGAGAGCCAAACACCAGCGCGCTAACCGTACCCATGCGCTGCAAACCTTCCGTCTGGTTGCGGCGTATTTCTTGTGGATGGTCGGTGACCGGCGGAGGCGCTTCAGGCGTGCCTTCCAGAATGGTACAACCGCTCAACAAGAGCGCCAGCAACAGTGGGATAAACCGTCGTTTAGCCATTTCCCGTTTCCTGATAGTCATAGTGTAGTGGGGAAAGCATTTCGCTTTAGGCGAATGTTCCTGATTTGTTAACCATAGCGCTATTTTCGAATGAAAATATCACGATTTCGTAACCGGGTTCTCAATGTTATAAATCAGGCGTATTGTCGTCATCATACTGCATCAATTTTTGTATGCCATCTCAGCATAGCTAAGGAGATAACTCATGATTGAACTGGAAATGCGCACCCTGGCAGGACAGCAAATTTTGCACGCTTACCCAAAGGGATGTAGTGAAAAGGCGCTTCCCAGCATAGTGTTTTATCACGGTTTCACCTCGTCGAACGTTGTTTATAGCTATTTTGCCGTGGCGCTGGCGCAGGCGGGATTTCGAGTGGTGATGCCCAACGCAGCCGAGCATGGGGAACGCTTCAACGGCGATGGCGCCGAGCGGCTACAGCATTTCTGGCAGATTCTGGTGCAGAACTTTACCGAGTTCCCGGCGCTGCGCGATGCACTTCTGGCAAGCGGGCTGGTGGGCGACGGGCGATTGGCGGTGGCTGGTGCTTCAATGGGCGGCATGACCGCGCTGGGGCTGATGGCGCAGCATCCGGAGCTGAAATGCGTGGCGAGCCTGATGGGGTCGGGCTATTTCACATCGCTTTCCCAGACCTTATTCCCACCGTCTGCGGCAAACAGCATCGAGAAGGCGCGCCTGCTGGCTCCGCTGACGAAGTGGGACATCGGGCATCAGCTGGCGCGTCTGGCAGACCGTCCTTTGCTGTTATGGCATGGAGAAGAAGATGACGTGGTGCCAGCGGGGGAGACATTCCGTCTACAGCAGGCGCTGCGTGAGTCCGGACTGGACGAGCGTCTTACCTGCATTTGGCAGGCGGGTGTTCGCCACCGTATTACGCCTGAAGCGCTGGACAGTACGGTGGCCTTTTTCAACCAGCATCTTTAAACGCGGATAACCTTCACTCCCTGATCCTCAAGCTTTTTGAGGATCTCCGGATCAGCCTGCTTGCCGGTGATCAGCAGATCGATCTCATCGGCACGGCTAAACAGCATCCCCGCCCGTTCGCCGACCTTGCTGCTATCGACCAGTACGACAAGCTTGCCCACCACGTTCAGCATTTTCTGTTCTGCCATGGCGGTGAGCATGTCGGTTTTGTACAACCCTTCCGCCGTCAGCCCTTTGCCGCTGGTAAACATCCAGTGCCCGGCGTACAAGCTGTTTTCGCTGCCCTGTGGGCTGAGCGTGATGGCGTGGCTGCGGTTGTACTGCCCGCCCATAATGATCACGCTGTCGTGTTCTTGATCGATAAGGTAATTCGCCAGCGGCAGGTAGTTGGTGATGATCTGCACCGGTTTACCGCAGATCTCCTGGCCAACCAGGAAAGCGGTCGATCCACAGTTGATCACCACGCTTTCACCAGGCATCACCAGCTGCGACGCCGCTTTCGCAATGCGCACTTTCTCATCGTGATTTTGTGCCTGATGAATGTTCATTGGCGACCAGCGAGGACGCTGTTGGTTAACGGCTTCGGCACCGTTGCGCACTTTTTTCAGCTTGCCGCTTTCATCAAGCTTGTTGATGTCCCTACGGGCCGTAGCGGGTGAGATCCCCAGACGGGAAATCACCTGCTCTACTGTTATAAAACCCGCTTGCGCCAGCAGTTCCAGTAGAATCTGATGTCTTTGCGCTTCCGTCATGAGCTAATCCGAAAAAAAATGATGATTAAAGATGATATTTGAAAAATAGCCAAAATACTAAAAGTATATGGGCTATTTCCCGGGGTCGATGTTGACGTATCTCGCCCGGGTACGGAGGGGGTAGGCCTGATAAGCGCAGCGCCATCAGGCAACACGGAGCAGGATGCGGGATGGCGGCGTAACGCCTTATCCGGCCTACAAAGGTTCGCTCGCCCCCTAATTTTACAAGAATGATTTAAACGGCAGATCCGGCTCAATGGTGAAGCAATCGTCGAAGCCGCGCGGATAGTGATATTCGAAGTTATCTTTATCCAGCGGCCAGGTGAACTTGCCGCCAACTTGCCAGATAAACGGCTTGAATCCGTATTTCAGGCGGTCTTTTTTCATCTCCCACAGCACACGAATTTCCTGCGGATCGGCCTGGAAGTTTGACCAGATATCATGGTGGAAAGGGATCACCACTTTGGTGTTCAGCGCTTCGGCCATACGCAGCATATCGGCGCTGGTCATTTTGTCGGTGATCCCGCGCGGGTTCTCGCCGTAAGAGCCCAGCGCAACGTCGATATGATGCTCGTTGCCGTGCCTGGCGTAGTAGTTAGAGTAGTGGGAGTCACCGCTGTGATACAGGGTGCCGCCCGGCGTTTTGAACAGGTAATTTACGGCGCGCGCGTCCATACCGTCCGGCAGTACGCCAGCGGCTTTTTGATCGGCAGGCAACGTAATTAGTGCGGTACGGTCAAAGGCATCAAGCGCATGAATTTCAATATCTTTTACCTTCACCACGTCGCCTGGCTTCACCACGATGCAGCGCTCTTTTGGCACGCCCCAGCCAACCCACAGATCGACGCAGGTTTGCGGCCCGATAAACGGCACATCGTCCGCGCAGTTCTGCATGACGGCGGCCGCCACGTTGACGTCGATATGGTCGTTATGATCGTGGGTCGCCAGCACGGCGTCGATCTCGCGGATAGCGAATGGATCCAGCACAAACGGCGTGGTACGCAGATTCGGCTGTAATTTTTTCACCCCCGCCATGCGCTGCATCTGATGGCCCTGTTTCATCAGCGGGTTGCCGTGACTCTGTTTCCCCGTGCCGCACCAGAAATCGACGCAGACGTTGGTGCCGCCCTCGGATTTCAACCAGATACCGGTACAACCCAGCCACCACATCGCAAAGGTGCCCGGTGCAACCTGCTCCTGCTCAATCTCTTCATTCAGCCAGCTGCCCCACTCAGGGAAGGTGCTCAGGATCCAGGATTCTCGCGAGATGGTCTCAACTTTACTCATCGTGTTTTCCTCTTAAATCGTCATAAGTAATCATTTTGTGATTTGTTGTGATTGATACTGTCACCGTTTTTTCATTATTGCAATCATGATTTTTGGCGCCAGAGAGGAGTGTCGCAATAAGAGGTAACCATAATTCAATAATTGTTAAGCTATGTTTATTTTATATCTAGTTGATTTTATTCGATTATTTTAATGGTGATTAAATGGTTATTAATTCCATAGTGTTGATATGTTTATTATTGCGGCGCACGTCACATTTAATCAAATTGAATCTTGTTGTGATTATTTTTGATTATTAGAGTGTGTCACACCACCGCTGAGCAGGGTTGCTGGTTCAGCCACTTCATTTATCGGAGAGCGTTATGGAGATCCTCTACAACATCTTTACCGTCTTTTTTAATCAGGTGATGACCAACGCCCCGCTGTTGCTGGGTATCGTGACCTGTGTCGGCTATATCCTGCTGCGCAAAAGCGTCAGCGTGATTATCAAAGGCACCATCAAGACGATTATCGGCTTTATGCTTCTGCAGGCGGGGTCTGGCATCCTGACCAGCACCTTCAAACCGGTTGTGGCGAAGATGTCTGAGGTGTACGGCATCAACGGTGCCATCTCCGATACCTACGCCTCAATGATGGCGACCATCGAACGCATGGGCGATGCCTATAGCTGGGTGGGGTATGCGGTGCTGTTAGCGCTGGCGCTGAACATCTGCTACGTGCTGCTGAGGCGCATCACGGGGATTCGCACCATCATGCTCACCGGGCACATCATGTTCCAGCAGGCCGGGCTGATTGCGGTGTTCTTCTATATCTGCGGATACTCGATGTGGACCACCATTATCTGCACCGCGGTGCTGGTGTCGCTCTACTGGGGCATTACCTCCAACATGATGTACAAGCCGACGCAGGAAGTGACGGATAACTGCGGCTTCTCCATCGGTCACCAGCAGCAGTTTGCCTCGTGGATTGCCTACAAAGTTGCGCCGTTCCTCGGTAAGAAAGAGGAGAGCGTGGAAGAGCTGAAGCTGCCTGGCTGGCTCAATATTTTCCACGACAACATTGTTTCTACCGCCATCGTCATGACGGTCTTCTTCGGCGCCATTCTGCTTTCGTTCGGTCTGGACGTGGTGCAGGCCATGGCCGGTAAGACCCACTGGACTATCTACATTCTGCAAACCGGCTTCTCGTTTGCGGTGGCGATTTTCATCATCACTCAGGGTGTGCGCATGTTCGTCGCCGAGCTGTCCGAAGCCTTCAACGGCATCTCTCAGCGCCTGATCCCTGGCGCCGTGCTGGCGATTGACTGCGCCGCGATTTATAGCTTTGCGCCAAACGCCGTTGTGTGGGGCTTTATGTGGGGCACCATCGGCCAGTTGATTGCCGTGGGCATTCTGGTCGGCTGCGGCTCTTCCATCCTGATTATTCCTGGCTTTATCCCGATGTTCTTCTCTAACGCCACTATCGGCGTCTTCGCTAACCACTTCGGCGGCTGGCGTGCGGCGCTCAAGATTTGTCTGGTGATGGGGATGATTGAAATCTTCGGCTGCGTATGGGCGGTGAAACTGACCGGCATGAGCGCCTGGATGGGGATGGCCGACTGGTCAATTCTGGCACCACCGATGATGCAGGGCTTTGCCTCCATCGGGCTGATTTTTATGGCCGTCATTATCGTGATTGCTCTGGCTTATATGTTCTTCGCTGGCCGCGCGCTGCGCGCCGAAGAAGATGCGGAAAAACAAATGGCAGAAGTTTCTGCTTCATAAGGAATTTTGACTATGACTGTACGTATTCTGGCTGTATGTGGTAACGGGCAGGGCAGCTCCATGATCATGAAGATGAAAGTGGACCAGTTTTTAACCCAATCAAATATCGACCATACCGTAAATAGCTGCGCGGTAGGCGAATACAAAAGCGAACTGAATGGGGCAGACATCATCATCGCGTCCACCCATATTGCCGGTGAAATCACCGTGAGCGGAAATAAATATGTGGTTGGTGTGCGCAACATGCTGTCGCCTGCCGATTTTGGGCCAAAACTGCTGGAAGTGATCAAAGAACATTTCCCGCAGGATGTGAAGTAAGGACGCCCCATGAAATTACGTGATTCGCTGGTGCAGAACCATTCCATTTTGCTCCAGGCTGAAGCCAACACCTGGCAGGAAGCCGTCAAGCTGAGCGTCGATCTGCTGGTTAAAGCTGATGTCGTTGAGCCGCGTTACTACCAGGCCATTCTCGATGGTGTTGCTGAACACGGCCCCTATTTTGTGATTGCACCAGGCCTGGCGATGCCGCACGGTCGCCCGGAAGAGGGGGTGAAGAAAACCGGTTTTGCGCTGGTCACGCTGAAAACGCCGCTGGTGTTTAACCATGAAGATAACGATCCGGTCGATATCCTCATCACCATGGCAGCAGTAGATGCCAATACCCATCAGGAGGTGGGCATCATGCAGATCGTTAACCTGTTTGATGATGAAGCCAATTTTGACCGCTTACGGGCCTGCCGCACCGAGCAGGAAGTTCTGGATTTAATCGATCACGCCACTGCGGCGGCTGTTTAAGAGGGAATTGAAATGTCATTACCAATGTTGCAGGTTGCGCTGGATAACCAAACGATGTCTTCAGCCTACGAAACGACCCGTCTGATTGCGGAAGAAGTGGATATCATTGAAGTGGGAACCATTCTGTGCGTCGGTGAAGGCGTGCGCGCCGTTCGCGACCTGAAGGCGCTCTATCCGCACAAAATCGTGCTGGCGGATGCCAAGATTGCCGATGCGGGCAAAATCCTCTCCCGTATGTGCTTTGAAGCCAACGCCGACTGGGTGACAGTGATCTGCTGCGCGGATATCAACACCGCTAAAGGCGCGCTGGACGTAGCAAAAGAGTTTAACGGCGACGTACAGATTGAACTGACCGGCTACTGGACCTGGGAACAGGCCAAAGAGTGGCGCGATGCGGGTATTCAGCAGGTGGTGTATCACCGCAGCCGCGATGCGCAGGCGGCCGGTGTGGCCTGGGGCGACGCGGATATTACAGCGATCAAGCGCCTGTCAGATATGGGCTTCAAAGTGACCGTTACCGGAGGTCTGGCGCTGGAAGATCTGCCGCTGTTTGCGGGCATTCCAATTCACGTCTTTATTGCTGGTCGTAGCATTCGTGATGCGGCATCCCCGGTGGAAGCAGCGCGTCAATTCAAGCGTTCTATTGCTCAGCTTTGGGGCTAAGGAGCGGGTATGTTGTCGAAACAGACACCGCTCGGCATCTATGAAAAAGCGCTCCCTGCCGGGGAGTGCTGGCTGGAACGCCTGCGTCTGGCGAAAGAGCTGGGTTTTGATTTTGTTGAAATGTCGGTGGATGAAACCGACGAGCGTCTGTCGCGCCTCGACTGGAGTAGCGAGCAGCGTTTAGCGCTGGTGAGTGCGATAGCGGAAACCGGTGTTCGCGTGCCGTCGATGTGTTTGAGCGCGCATCGCCGTTTCCCGCTGGGTTGCGAAGACGATGACGTTCGCAACCAGGGGCTGGAGATTATGTGTAAAGCTATCCGCTTCGCACAGGATATCGGCATCCGGGTGATTCAGCTGGCGGGATACGACGTCTATTACCAGCAGGCAAACGACGAAACGCGTCGGCGCTTTCGCGACGGCCTGAAGGAGAGCGTGGAAATGGCCAGCCGCGCGCAGGTCACGCTAGCGATGGAGATCATGGATTACCCGCTGATGAACTCCATCAGTAAGGCGCTTGGCTACGCGCACTACCTGAATAACCCGTGGTTCCAGCTTTATCCGGACATCGGCAACCTGTCGGCCTGGGATAACGACGTACAGATGGAGTTACAGGCCGGGATAGGGCATATCGTCGCCGTACACGTGAAGGATACGAAGCCTGGCGTCTTTAAAAACGTCCCCTTCGGCGAAGGTGTTGTCGATTTTGAACGCTGCTTTGAAACGTTACGCGAAAGCGGCTACTGCGGCCCGTATCTGATTGAGATGTGGAGTGAAACCTCGGACGACCCGATGCGGGAAGTAGCAAAAGCGCGCGATTGGGTGAAGGCCAGAATGGCCCGCGCCGGACTGGTGGAGGCGGCATAATGCAACAGCTAAAACAGCAGGTGTTCGATGCCAACATGGATTTGCCGCGCTATGGTCTGGTGACCTTTACCTGGGGCAACGTCAGCGCTATCGACCGTGAACGCGGCCGGGTGGTGATTAAACCTAGCGGCGTCGCGTATGAGACTATGACCGTGGATGACATGGTGGTGGTGGATATGGACGGCAACGTGGTCGAAGGTCGCTACCGTCCTTCTTCCGACACCGCGACGCATCTGGCGATGTACCGCCGCTATTCGTCGCTCGGCGGCGTCGTGCATACCCACTCCACCCATGCGACATCGTGGGCGCAGGCGGGGCTGGCGATTCCTGCGCTGGGAACGACCCATGCGGACTACTTTTTTGGCGATATTCCCTGCACCCGTGCGTTAACGGAGGCTGAAGTTCAGGGGGAATATGAGCTGAATACCGGCAAGGTGATCATCGAGACGCTGGGCGACGTTGAACCACTGCATACGCCGGGGATCGTGGTGTATCAGCATGGCCCGTTCGCCTGGGGGAAAGATGCGCACGACGCGGTGCATAACGCGGTGGTGATGGAAGAGGTGGCAAAAATGGCGTGGATTGCGCGTGGTATCAACCCGGCGCTCAACCCAATTGACAGCTACCTGATGAATAAACATTTTATGCGTAAGCATGGGCCGAACGCCTATTACGGGCAGTGACCGTTTAACCCAAAATATGCTCCGGGATTTGTACGCCTTCGGGATGTTACTGGTCTGATTCCGGAGCCTTTTTATGGCTGGCGTTCTTCGCCCTCGGGGCGGGGGCGAAGAACGAAGCACGGGATTAGCGATACAGCGCAGCGCTCGCGTGGATCAAACCGTTGCTTCCGGGTTCATGTATCAGGATAGGCTGGAAGTATTTCGCCCCCCGAGCATCGCTCTTCTGACTGAGCGCCTGGTCGGCCTCTTGCTCAGTGGCGATATTATGGTTGATATAGATAACCCCCAGGCTCTGAACATCGTCCATGTTACGTGCCTGATGGCCATCGATCTTAATGGCAGCCTGTGCGCTGGCGCTTGCCAGTAACACAGCCATTGCGGCAATGACGATAGATTTCATACTCGACTCCTTACTGACAGTCCTGGCGCTAACGCGGGGCTCTCCTCTTGCTGTGGTTGACTACTGACTTAATTGTAATCGGTCTTTGGCAACTGTATGGCGACCTTTTCTGATGCTGTTGTTCAAAAAATTGCCGCATTCGGGGCTGTTTAATTTTAAATCACTGACTTAGTTCGACTTTGCGTTTTGTGTGAATTTTTTGCGCAATCAGCTTGAGTTTCCCGGGGCTGGCAAGTATTATTACGCGTCATTTTTCAGCCGACCTTTAACACGTTCCTTGCCTCCATGGGCCTCGGCTGACCCAGACAGGAGGCTGAATAATCCGTAAGGAGCAATTCGATGCGTCATTACGAAATCGTTTTTATGGTCCATCCTGACCAGAGCGAACAGGTTCCGGGTATGATCGAGCGCTACACTGGTGCAATCACTGCAGCAGAAGGCACGATCCACCGTCTGGAAGACTGGGGCCGCCGTCAGCTGGCTTACCCGATCAACAAACTGCACAAAGCTCACTACGTTCTGCTGAACGTTGAAGCGCCGCAGGAAGTGATCGATGAGCTGGAAACTAACTTCCGCTTCAACGATGCCGTTATCCGCAGCATGGTTATGCGTACTAAGCACGCTGTTACCGAAGCGTCTCCGATGGTTAAAGCGAAAGACGAGCGTCGTGAACGTCGCGATGATTTCGCAAACGAAACCTCAGATGATGCTGAAGCTGGGGATTCTGAAGAGTAATTTCTGATGACCAATCGTCTGGTGTTATCCGGCACAGTGTGCAGAACACCGCTTCGCAAGGTCAGCCCATCAGGAATTCCTCATTGCCAGTTCGTGCTTGAGCATCGTTCTGTGCAGGAGGAAGCCGGTTTTCACCGGCAGGCGTGGTGCCAAATGCCCGTTATTATTAGCGGTCACGAAAACCAAGCCATTACTCACAGTATAACGGTCGGTAGTGCAGTCACCGTTCAGGGTTTTATCTGTTGCCACAAAGCAAAGAATGGCCTGAGCAAAATGGTTCTGCATGCCGAGCAGATTGAATTGATAGATTCTGGAGACTAGCCATATGGCACGTTATTTCCGTCGTCGCAAGTTCTGCCGTTTCACCGCGGAAGGCGTTGTTGAGATCGATTACAAAGACATCGCAACGTTGAAAAACTACATTACCGAAAGCGGTAAAATTGTCCCGAGCCGTATCACCGGTACTCGTGCAAAATACCAGCGTCAGCTGGCTCGCTGCATCAAGCGCGCTCGCTACCTGTCCCTGCTGCCGTATACCGATCGTCATCAGTAATCGGCCGCTGTCTATTAACGACTTTAAGAGGATAAGGTAATGCAAGTTATTCTGCTTGATAAAGTAGCAAACCTGGGTAGCCTGGGTGATCAGGTTAACGTTAAAGCGGGCTACGCTCGTAACTTCCTGGTACCACAGGGTAAAGCTGTTCCTGCTACCAAGAAAAACGTTGAATTCTTCGAAGCACGCCGCGCTGAACTGGAAGCCAAACTGGCTGACGTTCTGTCTGCTGCTGAAGCTCGTGCTGCGCAGATCAATGCACTGGAATCCGTAACCATCGCGTCTAAAGCAGGCGACGAAGGTAAACTGTTCGGTTCCATCGGTACTCGCGACATCGCTGACGCTGTAACTGCAGCTGGCGTTAAAGTTGCTAAGAGCGAAGTTCGTCTGCCGAACGGCGTTCTGCGTACCACTGGTGAGCACGAAGTGGACTTCCAGGTTCACAGCGAAGTGTTCGCTAAAGTTATCATCAACGTTGTTGCTGAGTAATCTGCAACCCACGTTTTGATAACAACAAACCGCCGGCCTTGTGCCGGCGTTTTGCTTTTTAGGCCCACCACTTTTCGACTGGCTATCTTTCGTCCTTTTCGCGATAATCAAAAAATTAAAACAATATTTTAATTTTCGGTGAAAGAATGGAAACTCTGCGCCAGCATCCTCTGTTTTCCCGTAAAAACATCGTTTATCTCTGTGCCGCATTCTGCTGTCTGCTGTGGGGAAGCGCCTACCCGGCGATTAAGAGCGGGTATGAGCTGTTTCAGATCGCCGCCGATGATATCCCGACTAAAATCGTCTTTGCAGGCTACCGCTTCCTGTTTGCCGGGCTGATACTGCTTCTGCTGGCGATGGCGCAGCGCAAGCCGGTGGCACGGCTGAGCGCGCGCCAGTTTGGTCAGCTGACCCTGCTGGGGCTAACGCAGACTTCTCTGCAGTACATCTTCTTCTACATCGGTCTCGCCTTCACCACCGGGGTGAAAGGCTCCATCATGAACGCTACCGGCACCTTCTTTAGCGTGCTGCTGGCGCACTTTATCTACCAGAACGACCGGCTGAGCTATAACAAGACGCTGGGCTGTATTCTCGGTTTTGCCGGGGTGATGGCGGTGAACTTCAACAGCGGGCTGCTGGACTTCAACTTTAGCCTGGGCGATGGCTCGGTGGTGCTGGCGGCGTTTATCCTGTCGGCGGCGTCGCTGTACGGGAAACGTATCTCCCAAACGGTCGACCCGACGGTGATGACAGGCTATCAGCTGGCGCTGGGCGGTCTGGCGCTGGTGGTCGGCGGCTACTTGAGCGACGGTACACTGACTTTCCACGGTTTCTCATCGGTGGCGATTCTTGGCTATCTGACGCTGCTCTCGTCGGTGGCCTTCGCGCTGTGGAGCATTCTGCTCAAGTACAACCGCGTGGGCATGATTGCACCGTTCAACTTCCTGATCCCGGTATCGGGTTCGGTGCTGTCGGCGATTTTCCTCGGTGAAAATATTCTCGAGTGGAAATACGCGCTGGCGCTGGTGCTGGTCTGTTCGGGGATTTGGTGGGTGAACAAGGTGAAGCGGTAATGCCTGATGGCGCTACGCTTATCAGGCCTACCATCGCCGGCCTGCTTGGGGATTTGGTGGGTAAGTAGCCCGGTCGAGCGAAGCGACGCCGGGGAGACCCGGCATCGATATGAAAGAAGCGTTAACGTGCGCGAATAAAGCTGCCGTCCTGCTGGCGGGTAAACAGCACCTGACCGTTGTCAGATTCGATGGTTAACCCGGTAACAACACCGTTTGCGTTCTTACGAATCTGCACTTTCTGACCATTCTTCAGGTTACTCAGCGGCTTACCAGCACCCTCAACCTGAGCCATGGCATACACATCGGTTGGCGGCAGATTGTTATCGCGGAAAAGCTGCGCCAGCGTTTTGCCTGCCTCGACCTGGTAGCTGCGCCATTCATTGTTGCCGCGGCTCTCCTGATAAGGCTGAGTACGCGAAGGTGCGGCCTGCTGTTCGCTCGGCTGCTCTTCCTGCACCGGCTCCGGTGCCACAGGGGCAACCTGATCGAGATCGTTAGACGGTGTCACCAACTGAGCATGTAGCGGCTGGGCATCCGGCTGCGGCGTTTGCGATTGTGACTGAAAATCCAGCTGCGCGTTGCGGGCGACCTGCGGCGGCGGGCTGTCGTCAGCAGAAGGCAGCAGGAAGCCGATGATAATAGCCAATGCAGCAACGATCACGCCGCGACGATGGGCATGCGGCAGCGGGTCCATAATGCGGAGATTGTCCGGCGCATGCCAGATTTTCGCCAGCAAAGGTTTTATTTCAACTCTCCCGGGCATGGCTCTCCTCCTGCTCCGTGTCGATGCTATCCAGTATAGATGGCTAACTGCCTGATGAACGTGGCAAAGCGTACTTTCATCATATCCTGTATTGTTTCTTTTTCCCGGTAATTTGTCATCTTTCCTGACACAAAGTTTTACCCTGTGCGGCGTGGCTGCTATGCTGCCCGCTACTTTATACCCGAAGAAAGGAAAGACGATGGCCACCCCGACTTTTGACACTATTGAGGCACAGGCAAGCTACGGTATCGGCCTGCAGGTAGGGCAGCAGCTGAGCGAGTCCGGTTTGCAGGGTTTACTGCCGGAAGCACTGGTTGCCGGTATCGCCGATGCGCTGGAAGGCAAACAGCCTGCCGTGCCGGTAGACGTTGTTCATCGTGCGCTGCGTGAAATCCACGAACGTGCTGATGCCGTGCGTCGTGAGCGTTTTGCGGCGATGGCCGAAGACGGCGTGAAATATCTGGAAGAAAACCGTGAGAAAGAAGGCGTCAACAGCACCGAATCCGGTCTGCAGTTCCGCGTTCTGACCCAGGGCGAAGGCGCAATCCCAGCGCGTACCGATCACGTTCGCGTACACTACACCGGTAAGCTGATTGACGGCACCGTATTTGACAGCTCCGTCGCGCGTGGCGAACCGGCTGAATTCCCGGTTAACGGCGTTATCGCGGGCTGGATTGAAGCACTGACCCTGATGCCGGTTGGCTCTAAGTGGGAACTGACTATCCCTCACAACCTGGCCTACGGCGAGCGCGGCGCGGGTGCTTCCATCCCTCCGTTCAGCACGCTGGTCTTCGAAGTCGAGTTACTGGAAATCCTGTAATCCTCGCACTTATCCTCTCTCCGTCCGGGGAGGGGATACAAACTCCTGAAGTTAGATATATGTTGGGATTTAATTTTGCAAATACAGCAATTGCGTGTATTTTTGTGAGCTGTTTCCCATAGGTGAGGTGATATAACACTCACTTTAAACATATAATTAACATTATATTTAAATCATAGTATTCATCCCTCCGATTCTTACCTAATATCGAGACATCCTATTGATAGGATCGTCTTGCATGACGACATAAAGGGCCAGTAGAGCCCGCACAACACAGACAGAAACAACAGGAAGAAAATTACATGGTTGATCAGATCAAAGTCGCTGCTGCCGCTGAGCAGGAGCCGGCTGAACAATCGCTACGGCGAAACCTCACAAACCGACATATTCAGCTTATTGCCATCGGCGGCGCCATTGGTACCGGGCTGTTTATGGGATCGGGCAAAACTATCAGTCTCGCTGGGCCATCGATCATCTTCGTTTATATGATCATCGGCTTTATGCTTTTCTTCGTGATGCGCGCAATGGGCGAGCTGCTGCTCTCCAACCTCGAGTACAAATCGTTCAGCGACTTTGCCGCTGACCTGCTTGGCCCATGGGCCGGGTATTTTACCGGCTGGACCTACTGGTTCTGCTGGGTGGTGACCGGGATGGCGGACGTCGTTGCGATTACTGCCTACGCGCAGTTCTGGTTCCCCGGGCTCTCTGACTGGGTGGCCTCGCTGGCGGTAGTCGTCCTGCTGCTGAGCCTGAACCTCGCCACCGTGAAGATGTTCGGTGAGATGGAGTTCTGGTTTGCGATGATTAAAATCGTCGCCATCGTGGCGCTGATTATCGTCGGCCTGGTGATGGTGCTGATGCACTTCAAATCGCCGACCGGCGTAGAAGCGTCGTTTGCCCACCTGTGGAACGACGGCGGCTGGTTCCCGAAAGGCATCAGCGGCTTCTTTGCGGGCTTCCAGATAGCGGTCTTCGCCTTCGTGGGGATTGAGTTGGTTGGCACCACCGCGGCGGAAACCAAAGATCCGGAGAAATCCCTGCCGCGCGCGATTAACTCGATTCCCATTCGTATCATCATGTTCTACGTGTTCGCGCTGATTGTTATTATGTCCGTGACCCCGTGGAGCTCGGTGGTACCGAACAAGAGCCCGTTTGTTGAACTGTTCATGCTGGTCGGCCTGCCAGCGGCGGCGAGCATCATCAACTTCGTGGTGCTGACTTCTGCGACGTCCTCCGCCAACAGCGGCGTGTTCTCAACCAGCCGTATGCTGTTCGGCCTGGCGCAGGACGGCGTAGCACCAGGCCTGTTCGCGAAGCTTTCTAAGCGCGCGGTACCGGCAAAAGGGCTGACCTTCTCCTGTATCTGCCTGCTGGGCGGCGTGGTGATGCTGATGGTGAACCCTAGTGTAATCGCGGCCTTCACCATGATAACCACCGTGTCGGCGATTCTGTTTATGTTCGTCTGGACGATTATCCTGTGCTCTTACCTGGTATACCGTAAGCAGCGCCCACACCTGCATGAGAAATCCATCTACAAAATGCCGCTGGGCAAGGTGATGTGCTGGGTCTGCATGGCGTTCTTCGCCTTCGTCCTGGTGTTGCTGACCCTGGAAGCGGATACCCGCGAAGCGCTGATGGTGACGCCAATCTGGTTCATCGTGCTGGGGCTGGGTTGGATGTTCCTGCGTAAGAACAAGCTGGCTAAGTAAGAGAATTTGCCCCCTCACCCCGGCCCTCGCCCCAGAGGGGCGAGGGAGAAAACCGTATCGAGCGGTCCCATCCCCGGTGAGCGAGGACGAAAACCGCACCGAACGGTCCCCTCTCCCCTTTGGGGAGAGGGTTAGGGTGAGGGGAAACGACACAAAGCGCCCATCGTGGCGCTTTCTTCGTTTTTGAGCCCCATCTCGTAGTCCCCCTTTTCTTAACGTGCTACTTTCCCCGCCACAACGAAACGCGTATGGAGATGAAATGCGTCAGAGAACGATTGTCTGCCCGGTGATTCAAAACGAGGGCGAATACCTGCTGTGTAAAATGGCTGATGACCGCGGCGTTTTCCCCGGGCAATGGGCGATTTCCGGCGGCGGAATGGAGCCTGGCGAAACCATGGAAGAGGCGCTGAGACGTGAAATTGGTGAAGAGCTGGGAGACGCGCTGGAGATTACCGAAGTGAAGCCGTGGGCCTTCCGCGATGATGTGCGGGTAAAAACCTACGCCGACGGAACGACCGAGCAGATCTACATGATATATCTCATCTTCGACTGCGTGAGCTCCAACCGGGATATTACGTTTAACGAGGAGTTTCAGGAGGTCGCCTGGGTGAAACCCGAAGCGTTGGCCGATATGGATCTCAACGTCGCGACGCGGGAAACCTTCCGTCAGAAAGGCCTGCTGTAAAAAAAACGCCTCCCGCTGGGGAGGCGCTTAGCCATCTTATTCGCCTTTGAGCGCGCGTGGGAACAGCACGTTATTCTCGAGGCTGATGTGTTCCATCAGGTCGTCGATCATTTCGTTGATGCCGTTATACATCGCCTTCCAGGTGGTGCAGGCTTCCGGCGGAATGGTGACGTTCTGGGTGGTGTGCTTGATCACTTCCAGCAGTTCACCCGCCTCGTCATGCTCGCTTTCCATTACGCTGATCGGCCCCATCGCCTGGCTGCCCATACCTTGTTTGATCATCGGGAACAGGATCTGTTCCTCTTTCATCATGTGGCTGGAAAGCTCCTGGTGCAGCATGGTCAGGTATTTCGCCAGACCTTTCGGCACGTTCGGTTTGTCGGCGTGGACGCGTTCGACTTTGGTGGCCTGCAGAATCAGCTCCGGCAGCTGTTCGCGGTGACGGTCATGGTAACGGACGATGATGTGGTCGATGATTTCGGCCAGCGGCGCAACGCGCCAGTCTTTTTCCACCGGCTGCTCGGCCAGCTTCGCCAGCTCGGCTTCAATCACGGCAACGTCGAGCTCTTTGCGGTCCGCCGCGCGGCCCAGCGTCTGCTTACCGCCACAGCAGTAATCCATATCGTATTTACGGAACAGCGCGGATGCGCGTGGGATGGAGAGCGCCAGCTCTCCTAATGGTTGGTCGCGAAAGGCCATTGCAGTTACCTCGTCATCAATAATATAAGATGCATTTTAAATGCATCTTTAAATCGAATATATACCCCTTTGTAGGCAGGGGAATTAAGTGATGGTTGTCACAAAAAATTATTACGCTTTAACGTGCTGAATCTTATTAAGAATGATGCTGGTAAGACCTGAATCGATTAAACAAGCGCGTGGCGCTGCCGATAGTGAGACTTCAGACCACCTGCACTTAAAGGCAAATGATGTTTAAAAGAATAAAAGTGATTACCGTACTGATTGTCGTGCTGGTCGCGCTGGGCGCGATGCAGCTGATTTCGGCGGGCGTATTCGTGCGCGCGCTGAATAACGACAAGCAGAATTTTACCGTCTCGCAGCTCTCCAGCCAGAACGTGGCGGAGTTTACCGATGCGTGGATCAGTCTTAACCAGGCGCGTGTGACCCTCAACCGCGGCATGCTGCGTCTGCAGGGCACAATGGCGAGCAGCGTTAACGGCGGCGAACTGAAAACGCTGGTGGAGACGGCCAACAATCTGCTGGCCGATGCGAAACGTCATTACGACACCTATTACGCTTTACCGGAAACGCCGGGCATGGACGGCCATCTGTCAGACAGCCTCGAGAAACAATACGGTATCTACTCCGCAACGCTCGCCCGCATGAATGAATTGCTGGCGGAAGGTAAGCTGGAAGAGATGTTCAAGCAAAACGCTGAGCAAAAACAGCAGGCGATGCAGGCGGTTTATCAAGACTGGCGTGCGGCGCAGGCAACGCTGACCAGCGCCGGGGTGAAACAAAACGAGAGCGACTACGTGCGGATTTTGTGGAGCCTTGGGGCCATGCTGGCAGTGGCGCTGGCGGTTATTGTGGTGAGCTGGGTGGCGATGCAGCGCGTGCTGCTCAAGCCATTGCATAACGTGATGGACCACATTCGTCACATTGCCGAAGGCGACCTGACCAACGATATCAATACCGAAGGCAGTAACGAAATGGCGCTGCTGGCGCGTAATGTCAACGATATGCAGCAGTCGCTGGCGAAGACGGTTGGTGTGGTTCGCGAAGGGGCGGACACCATCTACACCGGCGCAGGCGAAATTTCTGCTGGCAGTAATGACCTTTCTTCCCGCACCGAACAGCAGGCGGCCTCGCTGGAACAGACCGCTGCCAGCATGGAACAGCTGACCGCGACGGTGAAGCAGAACGCCGACAACGCGCGTCAGGCCACCCAACTGGCGCAGAACGCCTCTGCAACCGCGCAGAAGGGCGGTAATGTCGTCGACGGCGTGGTGCGTACTATGGACGAGATTGCCGCCAGCTCCAGCAAAATTGCCCAGATCACCAACGTCATTGATGGCATTGCCTTCCAGACCAATATTCTGGCGCTGAACGCGGCGGTAGAAGCGGCGCGAGCCGGTGAGCAAGGGCGCGGCTTTGCCGTGGTTGCTGGTGAAGTGCGTACGCTGGCGCAGCGCAGCGCGCAGGCGGCGAAAGAGATTAAAGGGCTGATTGATGATTCGGGTAACCGCGTCAACGCCGGCTCCGCGCTGGTGCACGAAGCGGGTGAAACGATGGCGGAGATCGTCAATGCCGTTACCCGCGTCAGCGACATCATGGGCGAAATCGCTTCCGCCTCCGATGAGCAGAGCCGCGGTATTGACCAGGTGGGCCAGGCGGTTGCCGAAATGGACCGCGTTACCCAGCAGAACGCCTCGCTGGTGGAGGAGTCCGCCAGTGCAGCATCAGCGCTGGAAGAGCAGGCAGCACGCCTGAATGAGACGGTGGCGGTATTTAAAATCTCCCGCCAGCAGTCGATGCAGAAAGCGCCAGTGAAGAAAGCCTTCGTGCCAACGGCGAAAGCCGCGCCGCTCAACGAAGCGAACTGGGAAACGTTCTAAGCCTCAGGCGTCAACGCCTTATCCGGCCTACATGAGATCGTGCAGTCCTTGTAGGCCTGATAAGCGCAGCGCCATCAGGCATCCCCCGAAACCGGCACCACCGTCGGTTTCTGTGGTTTTGACCGCACCGCAATCACCACGCCAATCACCAGCAGCGTAATTCCGCTCAGCGTCAACATCGGCGGCATCTCCTGGCGTAAGAGGAAGGTGTACAGCAACCCCGCCAGCGTTTCAAAGACGATCAATGGCCCAAGGATCACCGTCGGAAGCCGCTGGCTCGCCACGTTCCAGCACAGTGCACCGACCCATGAACAGAGCACGGCGATGGCGATCATCAACCCAATAAACACCGTTGGCCGTGGGCCGAAAGGTAGCGCAAACTCCGGCGTCTGGGCGTTCAGCCACCAGCAGGCCGCGACGTAGCCGACAACGGAAACCGGCAGCGTGACCAGCGCCTGTGCGGTCGCCCACATCAGCGGTGGCTGGTGCGGGTTTTCTCGAAGCCAGCGGGCGTTACGCAGGGCATACCACGCCCAGCACACTACTGAAACGCTCGCCAGCGCAATCCCGGTGCCGTAGCGCCAGCCGCTAAAGTCCGGCAGCCCCTGACGCAGTTCGGCGATATTCACGCACAGCAGCCCGATGCCAATCAGTACCAGCGCGGGCATCAGCCGCATCCACGACAGCTTACCGTCGCGTTGGCTATAGAGCAGGTTGGCAAAAATCGGGATCACCACCGGCAGCGTGGCGATGATCATCGTGGAAACCGGCGCTCCGGTGCGCTGAATGGCGCTGGCAAGGCAGACGTAATAGATAAGGTTGCCAACCATCGTCAGCCCCAGCGCTGTCCACCAGTCCTGACGCGTCAGCTGGCCCAGACGCGCCCGGCCAAGCCACGCCAGCGGCAGGGCAATCAGCCCCAGCGCCAGATAGCGCCCCATCGATTGCAAAACCGCCGGGTAATCCGGCACGATTAACGGCCCGACAAAAATCAGCCCCCACATCAAACCCGCTAACAGGGCATACAGCACACCGCTAATCATCATGATTTCCACTTCTGTTGAACATGCTGAAAAGTGTAGGAGGGTAAAGAGATGCCGTATTGTATGAGATTGCTGATTAGCGACGGGCAACCTGTTTTTGGTAGCGCACTGGCGTGATGCCGTAGCGTTGGGTAAAGGCGCGGGTGAGGTGCGACTGGTCGGTTAGCCCGGTTGCGGCGGCGACTTCAGCGGCGGGCATGCCGTGGGTCAGAAACTCTTTGGCGCGCCATAAGCGTACGGCCATCAGCATCTGGTGCGGCGTGACGTGGAAATGGGCTTTGAACTGACGCTGGAAGTGCCACGGGCTCAGAGCCGCGACGTTCGCCAGTTCGTCGAGGGTGATGGGGTGCATGTAGTTGTCGTAGAGATAGTCGCGCACGTGGGCAAAGCGGTGCGCCCCTTCAGCCAGTACAGGCGCATGACAGGCCAGCGGCTGGAAGGTGTCGATCATATCCAGCAGCAGCCCTTTTTGCGCGAGCGGGTCGTCGGTATGCCAGAGGGCGTGGATCTGGCGACCAATCAACAGTGAGCGCTGCGGGTCGTGGCGGGTGACGTCATCAAACCACCAGTGGCGAACGCCGGTGACCTCTTCAAGCAGGTCGGGCTGGAGGTAAATCATCCGGTAGCGCCAGCCGTCGGCGGTTTCTGCCTCGCCGGTGTGCAGTTCGTCCGGGTTCATGGTGACAACCGAGTGAATTGGCGCAACGTACTGGGTACCGCGATAGCGAAAGCGCTCGGCACCGGCTTCAATCACGCCAATACCAAAGGCTTCGTGGGTGTGGGGTTCAAAGGCGTAGCGGGAGATATGGGCATGATAAAGCTCAACGCCCGGCACCTGCGCCAGATGGCGAAAGCGGGCGCTGTCTTTCTCATCGCTGAACTGTTCTGGTACGCCTTGCACGTGATGTTTCCCCCTGGACCATTCTTTTATTATCAGAGATGGCCCGCGGGGGCGCTACCACATTTAACCGATTTTTAACGATTACAGGATGCCTTTGACGCTCTCAGCAAGCGGCGTGGTTGGGCGACCAATCAGTTTGCTCAGGGTATGGCTGTCGTCGAACAGACCGCCTTTGGAGGCGCCAACGTCAGAGTCCGCCAGCATGTCAGCCAGACCGGCAGGCAGGCCCACGCTTTTGAGCGCGGCAGCGAAATCGGCCTGGCTCAGGTTCTGATACACCACTTTTTTACCGCTCTGTTTTGCCAGTTCGGCGGCCAGTTCGCCGAGCGTCCAGCCGTGGTCCCCTGCCAGCTCGTAAACCTTCCCTGCGTGCCCTTCTTCAGCGATGACGCGCGCGGCAGCAGCAGCGTAATCTTCACGGGTGGCTGAGGCAATTTTGCCTTCACCGGCAGCACCGATAAACACGCCGTGCTCCAGCGCAGGCGGTGCGCTCGCCAGATAGTTTTCGGTGTACCAGCCGTTACGCAGCAGCGCGTAAGGAATGCCGGAATCAGCCAGCATCTTCTCAGTTTCGACGTGTTCAACGTGCAGGCCCAGCGGCGATGTATCGGCGTGCAGCAGGCTGGTGTAGGCGATAAATTTCACGCCCGCGGCTTTGGCGGCATTGATGATGTTACGGTGCTGCGGCGCGCGCTGGCCGACTTCGCTGGAGGAGATAATCAGCAGCTTATCCACGCCCTGCAAGGCTTTGGTCAGCGCTGCTTCGTCGCCGTAATCGGCCTGACGAACGACGATCCCTTTCTGGCTCAGCGCTTCAGCTTTTGCCGGGTTGCGGACAACGGCAACCAGCTGGCTGGCGGCGGTAGTGTTGAGCAGGTTAGCAATCACGTGCTGGCCAAGCTGGCCGGTGGCTCCGGTAATGGCGATCATGGGTCTTCTCCTTCGTGTTCGTATGGTGTTGTGGTAAGCTATCATCATAACTAACTTTTAGTAAGTACGTACAAAAAGGTAAGTATGAAAGAAATGAATCCGACGCTGACGCAAAAGCTGCGCAATGGCAATCTGTTTGCCGAAAGCTGCCCTTCGCGGGACGTGCTCAAACACGTGACAAGCCGTTGGGGTGTGCTGATTCTGGTGGCGCTGCGCGAAGGCACACATCGCTTTAGCGACCTGCGCCGCAAGATGGGCGGGGTCAGCGAAAAAATGCTCGCCCAGTCGCTGCAGGCGCTGGAGCAGGATGGTTTTATCAACCGCATCTCCTACCCGGTGGTGCCACCGCACGTTGAGTATAGCCTGACGCCGCTGGGTGAAGAGGTGAGTGAGAAGGTGGCGGCGCTGGCAGATTGGATTGAGGTGAATTTGCCGGTGGTGATGGCACAGCAGATCCCGGCGTCGGCGTAAACGCCTCGGCCGGACGACGTTTGCCGGATGGCGCTGCGCTTATCCGGCCTACCATGCTAACTCGCGTGTAGGCCGGGTAAGGCGTAGCCGCCACCCGGCAGGTCTTTTACTTACTCAAATCCAGCTGATAAATTGCAAACCCAATATCATCCGTCGCCACCTGCTTCATCGGATACTGTGCTTTCTCTTTGATAAACGCCGCTGCTTTTTCTGATGGCGAGGTTTCAAAGCGGATATCCAGTTTGGTGTCGCTGTGTATCGGGGCCAGGCGCCAGTTGTTATCCGCCGCTGGGTGAATTTCCCCGTTTTTCTTCGACTGTTCGCTAATCCACGCCGCCAGCACCGAACGGTTTTCATCTGGTGAAGCGAAAGCGATATGGCTGTCGCCAGTGCCCGCGAACTTGCCGCCGTAAGCGCGGTAGTTATTGGTGGCGACGAGGAAGGTGGCGTTCGGGTCAATCGGCTTGCCGTTAAAGGTCAGGTTCTTGATACGCTCAGATGTCGGGTTAATGCTCTGACATTCGCCGTCGTAGCGCGCCGGTTGGGTGACATCTACCTGATAATCGACACCGTCGATAACATCGAAGTTATAGGTGCGGAAACCGTCCCAGTTAATCAGCGACTGCGGCTTGCTGCTGTGTGGGTCAATCTGGTTGAACTGCCCGGCAGAGCACTCCAGCCACTCTTTCACCTCTTTGCCGCTGGCTTTCACCACTACCAGGGTATTCGGGTAGAGATAGAGGTCGGCGGCATTACGGAAGGTGAGCTGGCCTTTTTCCACTTCAACGTAGCTTGCCGGGTCGTTCTTACGTCCGCCGACTTTAAACGGCGCGGCGGCAGAAAGCACCGGCAGTTTTGCCAGGTCCGGGTCGCCCTGAATAAAGTGCTCAACGTAGGCTTTCTGCGCCATGTTCACCACCTGCACGGTCGGGTCATCCTGCACCAGTGACAGGTAGCTGTACATATTGTCGGAAGACTTGCCGATAGGCTTGCTGACAAACTCGCGGGTGGCATCGTGATCGGCCTTCAGCGCATCAACCAGCTTGTGGTCTTCTGCCGCCAGTGATTTCTTCGCTGCTGCATCGTAAATCGGACGCGCCTGCGCCTGTGCAGAGGTCACCTGCCATTTGCCGCTGTCATTGTTCAGCACCAGGTCCACCACACCCAGATGGTCGCCCCACATTCCCGGCATTACCGCTGGAATACCGTTAAGTGTGCCTTTGGCGATATCCGCCCCTTTGATGCTGGCGAAGTCTTTGCTCGGGAAGACCGCGTGCGCGTGACCAAACATAATCGCATCGACGCCCGGCACCTGGCTTAAGTAATAGACGGAGTTCTCCGCCATCGCCTGATACGGGTCAGCGGAGAGGCCGGAGTGGGCAATCACCACCACCACGTCTGCGCCCTTGGCGCGCATCTCTGGTACATATTGACGTGCGGTTTCGGTGATGTCGTTCACCGTCACTTTGCCGCTCAGATTGGCCTTATCCCAGGTCATGATCTGCGGCGGTACAAAACCGATATAGCCAATTTTCAGCGTCTGCTTATGACCGTCTTTATCGACGACCTCAGTTTCTTTAATCAGATACGGCGTAAACAGCGGCTTTTTGGTCTTAACGTCGATGATATTGGCGTTAACGTACGGAAATTTGGCGCCTGCCAGCGCTTTATGCAGATAATCCAGACCGTAGTTGAATTCGTGGTTACCGAGGTTACCGACGCTGTAATCGAGCAGGTTCATGGCCTTATAAACCGGGTGTACATCGCCCTGTTTCAGCCCTTTGGCCGCCATGTAATCGCCCATCGGGCTGCCCTGGATAACGTCGCCGTTATCGACCAGTACGCTGTTTTTTACTTCATCGCGGGCGGCGTTAATCAGGCTCGCGGTGCGCACCAGGCCGAACTTCTCGGTGGCGGTATCTTTGTAGTAATCAAAATCCATCATATTGCTGTGCAAATCAGTGGTTTCCATAATGCGGAGATCCACCGTGGCGGCATTTACGCTGGCAGCAATCAACGTCGCCAGAAGCGTTGCGCTAAACTTGATCATCAGAGGCATCCTTTTTTTAGATCTGACACACAGATTTAAATGTATTTGTATTCTGTTACTTACGAGGATGTGAATCATGCCAGAAAAGCGTGACAGGAAATCGGCAGCGGTTCACAGATATCCGGGACGATGATGGGAATAGCAGAATTAACGGCGATGCGATATAAATAAAACAATAAGTTAACGCCACTGTAATCTCAACGAGGTGGAGAATGTTAGAACAAGTCTGTCAGCTTGCGCGTGACGCAGGCGATGCCATTATGCAGGTGTACGACGGAAAGCTGCCGCTGGACGTCACCAGCAAGCAGGATGATTCGCCGGTTACGGCCGCCGATATCGCCGCGCACCATGTGATCATCAAAGGGCTGAAGGCGCTGACGCCGGACGTGCCCATTCTCTCAGAAGAGGACCCGCCGGGCTGGGACGTACGCCAGCACTGGCAGCGCTACTGGCTGGTGGACCCGCTCGACGGCACCAAAGAGTTTATCAAGCGCAACGGCGAGTTCACGGTTAATATCGCGCTGATTGAAAACGGCAAAGCGGTGCTGGGCGTGGTGTTCGCGCCGGTGCTGAAGGTGATGTACAGCGCGGAAAGCGGCAAGGCGTGGAAAGAAGAGTGCGGCGTACGCAAGCAGATTCAGGTGCGCGACGCGAACCCGCCGAAGGTGGTGGTGAGCCGCTCCCACTATGCCAACGATGATGAGCTGAAAGAGTATCTGCAGCAGCTGGGCGAGCACGATACCGCGTCTATCGGCTCGTCGCTGAAGTTCTGCCTGGTGGCGGAAGGCGAAGCACAGCTTTACCCGCGCTTCGGGCCAACCAATATCTGGGATACCGCCGCAGGGCATGCGGTGGCTGCCGCAGCCGGCGCTCACGTCAACGACTGGCAGGGGAAAACGCTGGATTACACCCCGCGCGAATCGTTCCTGAACCCCGGCTTCCGGGTCTCTATTTTTTAATTGAGTAGCTTATGCAGCAGGGCAACCACCTGCTGCACTTCTGCCTGCGTTAACGCGCCATCTTTGGCCCACTGAACCCGCCCCTCTTTATCCAGAACCACAATGGCAGAGCTGCCTTCATCCAGCTGCCAGGCTTTGCGCACCAGACCATCGCTATCGACAACAAATTGCGACCACGGATAGAGCTTTTTATTGCTCTCAATGCTGCTGCGCACGAACATCGACGAACCTGGAATCGCGTCATCTGTATTCACAATCGTAGTGGTCTGGTAACGGTCGTGCGGCAGATTCGCCGCTTTAATCGCCTCAACGAGTGTGGCGTTTTTCTCTTTTGCCGATGTGCGGCCAGCAATATGTTGCACCACTCTCACTTTTCCAGGCAGCTGCGCGCTGTTCCAGTTTTTATAGCTAAACTTATCGTTATCAAGAATGAGTTCGCCGCGATCCGCCACGCCAACCGGCGAAACACGTTGTCCATTTGTAAAGTTATGCGCGGCAGCCATTAACGGCATTAACAGGCATGAAACCGCCAGCAGGGTACGTAGGGTCATGGTTTTTCCTTTTTATATGCAGGTGATCCGACCACTTGGTCGATAGCTTTAATCATATGTGCGATCTATGTTTTTTTCCCGCAAAGGCGGTGCCAGTTTGTGGAGGAACGCACACAATCTCACTAAATCGAAGGCTTATACTGTGTTCGTCGTATAGCTGAAAAGAAAGTTCTGAATTATTGTAATAAAAAGGTAAATAAGGTCCTCTAAGATAGAGGACCTCTGTTGTTATGGACTATAGTTAACAAGTACTTCACTTTGCGCCCCGGAGCGTTGAGCCAAATGTGGACAACAAGGGCGTAGTACTTGCAGGAGATTAGAATGAAAATTTTCCAACGCTACAACCCGTTTCAGGTAGCCAAATACGTTAAGACCCTGTTCCGTGGACGGTTGTACATCAAGGACGTTGGCGCTTTTGAATTTGATAAGGGCAAAATCCTTATCCCAAAAGTCAGAGACATTCAGCACCTTTCTGTGATGTCTGAAGTTAACCGCCACGTGTTACGCCTACAGACTGACATGGCGTAATCAGAACACGATGCGGCAGAATTAAAAACGGCTCCCAATGGGAGCCGTTGATGTTTCTGGCACTCGCGTTTTACGCGGTGCGCTGTTCGCTTTCGATGATATCGGCCTGTTTCGGCACCAGCACCGTCGGCTTGTTATCAATGCGCGTCACCAGCAGCTGGTCGATGCGGTAGTTATCAATATCCACCACCTCGAACTTGTAGCCGGAGAACTTCACCGCATCGGTGCGTTTCGGGATTTTACGCAGCATAAACATCATAAAGCCGCCGATGGTTTCGTAGTTGTCCGACTGCGGGAAATCGTCGATATCCAGCACGCGCATCACGTCATCGATTGGCGTACCGCCATCGATCAGCCAGGAGTTTTCGTCACGGGCAACGATCTGCTCTTCCAGACCCTGGCCGACCAGGTCGCCCATCAGCGTGGTCATCACGTCGTTAAGGGTGATGATCCCCACCACTAGCGCGTATTCGTTCATGATAACTGCGAAGTCTTCTCCGGCGGTTTTGAAGCTTTCCAGCGCCTCAGAGAGGGTCAGGGTGTCCGGCACGATCAGCGTGTTGCGGATCTGCACGCCGCTGTTCAGCGCCATGCTCTGGTTAGCCAGCACGCGGTTCAGCAGGTCTTTGGAGTCGACATAGCCAATGATGTGGTCGATGTCTTCATTACACACCAGGAACTTGGAGTGCGGGTGTTCGGCGACTTTGTTTTTCAGGCTTTGCTCATCTTCGTGCAGATCGAACCAGATGACGTTTTCGCGCGGGGTCATGGATGACGGCACGGTACGGGATTCCAGCTCGAACACGTTTTCAATCAGCTCGTGCTCCTGCTTACGCAGCACGCCAGCCAGCGCACCGGCTTCCACCACCGCGTAGATATCGTCAGAGGTAATGTCGTCTTTGCGCACCATCGGCAGTTTGAAGATGCGGAAGATGATGTTGGCCATGCCGTTGAAGAACCACACCAGCGGCCGGAAAACCGCCAGGCAGAAGCGCATCGGGTTGATGATACGCAAAGCCACGGCTTCAGGCGCAATCATACCGATGCGTTTCGGGGTTAAATCCGCGAACAGGATAAACATCCCGGTCACCAGCGAGAAGGAGAGAATAAAGCTCAGCTGCTCGGAGAGTTCCGCTGACATATATTGGGAGAACAAGGAGTTGAATGCGGGAGAGAAAGCTGCGTCGCCGACGATACCGCCGAGAATGGCAACGGCGTTAAGACCGATTTGCACCACGGTAAAGAACATACCGGGGTTTTCCTGCATTTTAAGAACACGTAGGGCGTTGATATTGCCTTCATCAGAAAGCAGTTTCAGTTTGATCTTGCGTGATGCCGCAAGTGAGATCTCAGAGATAGAGAAGAACGCACTTACAGCGATCAGACAGAGTATGATTAATATACTGTTTAACATATCTTATCCAGCCCGTCGGGCCAGATCCTCGGAAGGGGAAGTTTATAAATCCGTGTGGAATACACATTGAAAACCGCCCCGTAGGTGATGGGGCGACAATTTCAGCGGTTAGTATAGCGTAAAGCACTGTAAAGCCGCCAGAGGTCACATTTTGTTTAGGTGGGGAGAGCGGTAGGCCGGATAAGCGAAGCGCCATCCGGCAATGCACGCGGGTTATGCCGGATGGCGCTTCGCTTATCCGGCCTACGGTGTGACTGAGGTTATCCGCTGGTGGCGAGCGATTTACCTTTCTCGTGCCCTTGCGGCTTTGCGTCCCACACCTCGTTATAGCCATACCCCGTCAGCGCCATAATCACCTCGCGCGTCTCCTGGTCGCAGTCCTCCGCATCTCCCCCTAACTTCCGCCGTGCCACCTCTTTAATCAGCAGGCTGTGCGTTTTCTGCGTCAGCTTAAAGCGATAGGTCATGTAGAAGCTCACGGCCAGCATCCCGGCGGTGGCGAACACCATCAGGCCGATGATCGCGTGTAGCGCGCTGGCAGGCTGTGCGCCGCCGCCTTTTACGAAACCGCTCTCCTCGAGCACGATACCAATCAGCATAATCGCTAGTGCGACGGTGCTTTTGCGCGTCAGCACCATCACGCCCGCGAAGATCCCTTCGCGACGCTGACGGGTGACAATTTCATCGACGTCAGGAATAAAGCTATAGATGTTCCAGGGAATGTAATACAGCCCGGCCTTCGCCAGACCCAGCAGCACGAACACGGCGGAAAACAGCAGCGTCGGCACCTGCAAATTACCGATATAGACGATAAACAGAAACGCCAGCACTACCATAATGCTGCCGTACGAGAGCCTCAGCGCTGCCGAAGGCGTGAGGTTAAATTTATTCATCAGCATCATAAAGCCGAAAGTACCGGGAATCGAAACAAAGGCAGCAATACTTAATAGCCCGGAGACCATTTCGGTATCGTGATGCAAGGCGTAAACCACGTAATAGGTAAATACCGAACCAAAAATATCCATCGCGGTAAATGAGCAGATGTAAATGATAATATGCTGACGAAATATTCTTATTTTGAATGAAGATATAAGATCAATAACCATGTATTTTAAATGGTTAAAAAGGCCGCTGCTCCGGTGACTATCGGATTGAAATTCATACTCCTCTCTAACGTCTTTCGCTTCCCAGGTACAAGCCCAGGTGGTAAATACCGCGATGCAATAAATGGTCGCAAAAACAATCCCGGTTAACGTGTAGGTGAGCGAATTATCTTTGCCGGTGTATTGCATAATAATACCCGGCACGGACACCGCTAGAAAACCGCCGAGCGCAGAGCACATCATACGTACGCCGGAGAGACGCGTACGCTCGCTGAAGCGGTTGGTCATTTCCGCCGACAGCGTTTCCCACGGCACCAGCACCATCGCGGAGAGCAGTTCAATGGAAAGATAGGTGCCCAGGTAGTACCAATAGTTCATGTCGGTAATCCACACCAGCGCGTAGAGAAACATCAGCGGGGAACTTATCAACAGGAAGAAACGGCGGCGGCCAAATTTACGGCCAAGCCAGGTATTACCAAAATTATCCGTAACATAGCCCATCACCGGGCTTAAAATAGCATCAATAATACGAGCAATAGCAAATATTGACCCGGCTTCTAAAACGCTCAGGCCACAATAGGTGGTGTAAAAGAATAAAAGCCAGGTTCCTATAACGGCAAATGCGCCGCCGCCAAATAAATCTGTTACGCCGTAGCCGATAGCGGTGCCATAGCCAACGCGGCGTTCGGTTGGTTTAACCATAATATTATTATTCCTGTACTGGTAGGGTGTCAGTGCAGAGTTACCCCTGCACCTTATATTATTGACAGCAGGAAAAATCGGATGACGATCGCTAGTTTATATTCACCCATTTCCTCAATAGTGACGAGTGGTAAATAGCATTAACTATCTGTAATGATTTGGCCGCCTCCGCAATATCGCAGTAGTCTGCACAAGCGGGATCGTTTAATGCCTGATAAAAATGGAGAATAGCCAGCCGGTGGCCGATTCCCCAGTAGCTTTTGCCGATGCCATCGGGCGCGGCATCGCTGGCAAGCTGCGTGCGTTCGTCGCCGCGGAACTGCCACAAGACGTTGTCCGTCAGGCGCAGCATTCCCCGTTCAAACTCCAGCTCAAGCAGCAGCGGCGAGTCGCTGATATGGCTGTTGCTGGCGTAAAACAGCCCGCGCGCGCCGTTGTGAAAGCGCAGGGTGACCATGGCGCTATCTTCAGTTTCAATCTCGTCGGCAAGCCAGGCGCTGTCGACGATCCCTTTCAGGCTCTTGACCCCCTCGCCAAACCACTGCATCAGATCCAGCGTATGAATCGCCTGATTAATCAATAGACTACCGCCTTCGGTGGCAAAACTGCCGCGCCACGGGCTGGCAGCATAGTAATCCCCGGAGCGCGACCAGGTGAGCACCGCCTTGATGGCGCGCAGACTGCCCAGCGTACCGTCGGCGATGCAGCGTTGAATGGCTAAGCTGGTGGGGTTCAGTCGATTCTGGTAGCAGACACCGACGCGACGCTGGTGGCGCGTTGCTGCTGCCTGAATCTCGTTGACCTCCAGCGGGTTCATCACTACCGGTTTTTCGCAGAAAACCTGTTTCCCTGCCGCCAGCGCGGCAAGGATCATCGGTTTATGCAGGTAGTGCGGCGTGCAGATATGCACCACGTCAATGGCATCATCCAGCAGCATCTCGCGATAGTCCTGATAAAAATGACAACCATAGTCGGCCGCAAGCTGGCTTCCTTTGGCGCTATCAATATCAACAATCGCGCGCAGGACAACGCCCGGCACATGGCGCAGCGCGTCTACGTGGCAGGTATGGATGGCGCCACAGCCGATAATGGCCGCATGACGTGTTTTCATTTCTGCCTCCCCTTATTCCACCGCGTTCGCCAGCATCTGCGCCTTCACGCACAATTCCGCCGCTTTAAAGGTATGTGCCTGGGTCATGGCGTTTTCGGTACGGTTCAGGCAGTCACGAATCAGCTCGCCGAAATAAGGGAAGCCCACTTTGCCCGCCACCGGATAGCGGAACTCGCCCTCTTTGTTGACCAGGTAGACCACATCCTGCTCGCCGTGGGTGATATCGACGTACTTACGGATTTCGATATAACCGTCGGTGCCGAGCAGAGTTAAGCGCCCGTCGCCCCAGCTGGAAAGGCCATCTGGCGTAAACCAGTCGCAGCGGAAGTAGCCAGTGGCGCCGTTGTCACCCGCCAGCATGGCATCGCCGAAATCTTCAAACTGCGGATACTGCGGATGGTTCACGTTGCGAACCTGGCTTGCCACGATGCGCGCATTGCTGTTGCCGGTATAAAACAGGAACTGCTCAATCTGGTGGCTGCCGATATCGCACAGGATGCCGCCGAAGAATTCTTTTTCGTAGAACCAGTCCGGGCGGCCAGAGCCTTCGCGGTGTGGGCCGACGCCCAGCGTCTGCATTACGCGGCCAATCGCGCCCTCGGCAACCAGTTGCCCGGCAAAGACCGCGCTTTCCACGTGCAGGCGTTCGCTGTAGTACACCGCATATTTACGGCCGGTTTCCGCCACTTTGCGCTTCGCGGCTTCCAGCTGCGCCAGCGTGGTCAGCGGGGCTTTATCGGTGAAGTAGTCTTTGCCGGCATCCATCACTTTCAGCCCTAGCGCGCAGCGCTCGGACGGAATCGCCGCCCCGGCAATGAGCTGGACGCTGCCGTCGTTTAAAATCGTTTCCAGCGTCGGCGCAACCTGCACCTGTGGGTATTGCTGCACAAACTTGTCGACCTTCGCCGGGTCCGGGTCATAAACCCATTTCAGCGTTGCACCGGCTTCAATCAGACCGTTACACATCCCGTAGATATGGCCGTGGTCTAACGCCGCCGCCGCAATAATAAACTCGCCCTCGCCAACAACCGGCTGTGGTTTGCCCACCGGGGCGTAGTTCATACCGTCTTTGATGCTCATGTTTATGCTCCTTTGTCCAAATCTTTACCCAACGGAATTGCGCCCACTTCGCTGAAGTTCTCGACCGATGCCGCCTTCTCGTAGAAGTGCGGGGCGAGGGAAACCAGGCCGCCGGTTTTATACCAGGGCTCATCCGGGCTGACGGGCAGCGTCACGACGCGCCCGGTAATGGAAGATTGATAGATGGCGGTAATCAGCTCGAGCGAGCGTTTACCCTGCACGCCGTCAATCAGCGGTTCGCCGCGCTGCTCCACCGCGTTCAGCAGGTCGTTAATCTGCCCGGTATGCAGCGTGTAGTTGAGCTTCGGCGTGTTGCGAAAGAGTGAGTCCAGCCGCGCTTCCAGCTCGTCGTTATGCTGCTCCTGCGGGAAGCCGTTATCGGCAGAGACGCTGGCCCACACGTCCCACGGCGCGGAGATACGTGCTTTGTCGCCCTGAATAACAATTTTCTGGTCTTCGCCGTGATGCACCACCGAGGCGGTCAACTGGGTCAGCGCGCCGCTGCTGTAGCGGAAAATGGCGGCGGAAAGGTCTTCAACTTCGGCGTTATCGTGGGCAACGTTGGTCATCATCGCCACCACCTCGGTTGGGAAGCCCAGCATCCACTGGATGGCGTCGATATGGTGCACCGCATGATTCAGGGTGCAGCCGCCGCCCTCTTTTTCCCAGGTACCGCGCCACCACAGGTCGTAGTAGCAGTGGCCGCGCCACCAGAAGGAGTCCACCTGCGCGTGGCAGATTTTCCCCAGTTCGCCGGAATCCACCACCTGCTTTAAGCGCCAGAAGGCGTCGGTGAAGCGGTTCTGGGCGATAATGGAGAGGATTTTGCCGCTGGCGCGCTGGGCGGCAATCATCGCGTCGCACTCTTCCAGCGACGCCGCCATTGGCTTCTCGCACAGCACGTGCTTACCGGCGTTTAGCGCATCAATACTGATTTGGGCGTGGACGTACGGCGGGGTGCAGACATCGACAATATCCACCTCAAGACCAGACTCCAGCAGCGCCTGATGGCTGCTGAATACCGTGGCGTTCGCCAGCCCGTAGCGTTCCTTCTTCTCCTGCGCTTTTTCCGGATAGATATCGACCAGCGCAACTATCTGGCAGCGGTCGGCAAATTCCTGATAGCCCTGAATATGGTTGTGGGAGATGTTCCCGGTTCCCACGATAGCAATGCGTAACATGTGTCTCTCCTGAGGCGGATTACCAGGTGCCGGAGGCATCCAGCGTTTTACTTTCGACCTGTTTTTCAACGGAGGTGGCGATGCGCTCGTCCAGCAGCTTTTTAAACAGCGCCTCGTCAAACGGCAGGTTGACCCAGTCGTCGGTCCAGGTGGATAGATGCATGGCGTTAGAGAGCGTCAGGCCGCGAATCCCGTCGGTGCCGTGGGCAATCAGCGGTTTACCGTGCAGCACGGCGTCGCAGAAGTTAGCGGTGACCACGTGGTGCTCGCTGCTCTCAGGTGGAGTTGGGATGATGACTTCCCAGCACTCCGGCTCGCCAAAGCCGTTCTGCCAGCGGGCGTTGAATTCTGGTTCGGATTCGCGCAGACGCCAGAAGCGCAGGCGGCCTTCTTCCACCACCACCTTGCCGCGATCGCCGGTGATCTCCAGACGGTTGGTTCCCGGCGCTTCTGCGGTGGTAGTAATAAATACGCCGGTCGCGCCGTTGGCGTACTCAGCGTAGGCGGTGACGTCGTTTTCCACTTCAATATCGCGGTGCTTGCCGAACTGGCAGAATGCGCGCATGCGTACCGGCATGCCGACCAACCACTGCCACAGATCGAGCTGATGCGGGTCTTGATTGAGCAGCACGCCGCCGCCTTCACCTTTCCAGGTGGCGCGCCAGCCGCCCGAGTTGTAATAGCTCTGCGAGCGATACCAGTTGGTGATAATCCAGTTGGAACGGCGCAGTTCGCCCAGCTCGCCGCTGTCGATCAGCTCTTTGACTTTCTGATACAGCGGGTTAGGGCGCTGGTTGAACATCATGCCGAACACCACGTTGCAGCCGCGGGCAAATTCGTTCATTTCGCGCACCTGGGCGGTATAAACCCCGGCCGGTTTTTCGCAAAGGGTATGGATGCCGTGGCGCATCGCCATCATCGACAGGCCCGGATGGTCGTAGTGCGGCGTTGAAACGATAACCGCGTCGATCAGCCCGCTTTTCAGCATGGTTTCGGCATCGTCGAATAGCGTAATGCCGTCGCCAACCAGCTGGCGAATGGCCGGATGCTTGCTGAGATCGTTATCGCACACTGCCGTCAGGCAGGCCTCTTTCACCGTACCTGCCATCAGGTAACGGGCGTGAAGGGTACCAATGTTACCCACGCCGATAATGCCAAAACGCACCTTATCCATGTTGCACCTTAACCGTGATAGGAATGACTGAAATCTGAAAATAGGGAAGGCGAGGAAAGCGGACAAACGGAATTTGTGAGAATGCTCGCAGGCTGGACAGGAATCTGCGCGGGAAACTGAAAATGGGTTTTAAAATCAGCAGAATGCATCTGCAAATATTTGCAAAATATGATTGCGAGCGAGGTCACACAATGCCAGGAAAGCTAAAAATGGATGAAATTGCCGCCCAGACGGGCTACTCGGTCAGCACCGTCTCCCGGGTGCTGAGCGGCAAATCCTATACCAGCGAAAAGGCGCGCGAGGCAATTGTGAAATGTGCTCGCCAGCTGGGTGTGCTGGACTCGCTAGCCAACGGACGGCTGCTGATTAACGGCATTGCGGTGTTTGCGCCAGAGCGCACGTTCCAGGGGCGCGGCGATACCTTTTATCTGGAGGTCACCAAAGGGATTGCCGAAGCCAGCGCACCGCATGATGTCTGGATCAGCCATTGTGCGCTGGAAGAACAGCATGCAGACGTGAAATTATTCCTCGAAAAAGCCAATCAGAAGAGCATCAATGCCGTAGTCATCATCGGCACGGACGACCCAACGATCCTCAAGCTGGCCAGCACGCTGAATAAGCCCTGCGTGCTGATTAACTCGATTGACCGGGAAATGGCGCTGGATTGCGTCTCGCCCGACCACCGGGCTATTGGCTTTACCGCGATGCGCTATCTCTTTGAACAAGGGCATCGGCGCGTGTTGACGATGACCTGCCTGCGCAGGGAGACCCTCTATGCGCGGCTGGACGGAATTAAAGAGGCCTATCGCTATCACCACGTGCCTTTCAACCCTCAGCACGACCTGTTAGTCACCGAGTGGTTTACGGCGGAGGAGGCGGAACGGGCGCTGGATACGTGGCTGGCGACGCACGATCGTGCGCAGTGGCCTGACGTTATTTTTCCCAACAGCACGAGCATGACCGATGGGGTGATGAGGGCGTTGCAGCGCCACGGGCTGCGCGTTCCAGAGGATATTTCGCTTATCACCACCGATTTCACATGGAATCTGGAAAATAGCCTGACCGCGCCGGTGACCGGTATTTGCGTCCCGTGCCGGGATCTCGGCATTGAGGCCGTGCATCTGCTGCAAACCCGGCTTAACCGGCCGCAGGCACCGGTTTATAATCTGTTATTGCAGGGGAAAGTCATGGACTACGGGACGGTGGCGAATGCCACGCGCCATGCGGCGCGCGTGGCGTTGGACGGTTAACCCTGCAGCTGAGGCGGCAGGCACACGCCAATCCCACCGATGCCGCAGTAGCCGTGCGGATTTTTGTACAGGTACTGCTGGTGCTCATCCTCGGCATAGTAGAACGGCTTCGCGTTGGCGATTTCGGTGGTGATGGTGCGCGCATCGCCTGAGAGGCGCATCGCCTCCTGGAACTGCTGCTGGCTGGCGTGGGCTTCCTGCTCTTGTTCTGGCGTCAGAGGGTAAATCGCCGAGCGATACTGCGTGCCCTGATCGTTTCCTTGTCTCATCCCCTGCGCCGGGTCGTGGTTCTCCCAGAATACTTTCAGCAGCTCGCCATAGCTGACGACCGTCGGGTCATACACCACGCGTACCGCTTCGGCGTGCCCGGTCAGGCCGCTGCACACTTCGCGATAGGTCGGATTTGGCGTATAGCCGCCGGTGTAACCCGCTGCGGTGCTGTAAACCCCAGGGATCTGCCAGTACAGACGTTCGACGCCCCAGAAGCAGCCCATGGCGAATAAAGCGACCTCCATCCCCTCCGGAACGTGCGTCATTGAGTGTTCGGTCACAACATTGAGCGTGGCAACCGGCATTGGCGTATTTCGTCCGGGTAGTGCATCCGATTGAGATACAAGGTTTTTCTTATCAACTAGACTCATGGGCCAGGCCTCCGGTGTACGGTAATTTCCGTTAGGGTTGTAACCGGGCGTGTCTTTTAACACAATAAACACGCCGAATACGTCTAAATTTAAACATAAGAATAATTTGGGGCTCTGTCTTTATTTCAACCCGACAAAGAGTGGGTTTTTTGAGCTGACGTTAAATGCCGTGCGCCTTTAGCGCGCAATTTTGGCGAAAACGCAGTCGTGGCCGCGGAGCGGACTTTCGTTTCCCGTTGGGGTGGGAACAAGGATATTCAGGAGAAAATGTGCGACAAATCCGCCAGTTATGTTTGGTGAGCTTGCTGCTGACCAGCGGTGTTGCCAGTGCAGCAAACGTCCGTCTGCAGGTTGAAGGGCTCACAGGCGAGCTACAAAAAAACGTGCGTGCGCAGCTTTCGACGATCGACAGCGATGAGGTGACCGCCGATCGTCGTTTTCGCGCACGCGTCGATGATGCTATTCGTGAAGGGCTGAAGGCTCTCGGCTACTATGAGCCGACCATCGATTTCGAACTCAAGCCACCGCCGGCCAAAGGCCGCCAGGTGCTGTTGGCGAAAGTCACGCCCGGCGAGCCGGTGCTGATTGGCGGCACCGACGTTATCCTGCGCGGCGGCGCGCGGACCGACAGCGATTATCTGGCGCTGCTGAAAACCAGGCCAAAGATTGGGTCCGTCCTGGATCACGGTGATTATGACCACTTTAAAAGCTCGTTAACCAGCGTCGCGCTGCGCAAAGGCTACTTTGATAGCGAGTTTAAAAAGAGCCAGCTCGGCGTATCGCTCGAACGTCATCAGGCGTTCTGGGATATCGACTATGATAGCGGCGAACGCTACCGCTTTGGCGACGTCACCTTTGAAGGCTCGCAGATCCGCGAAGAGTATTTGCAGCATCTGGTGCCGTTTAAAAAGGGCGATTATTACCAGTCCAGCGATCTCGCTGAACTGAACCGCCGCCTCTCTGCTACCGGCTGGTTTAACTCGGTAGTGGTGGCCCCTGAATTTGATAAATCCCGGGAAACGAAGGTGCTACCGCTGCATGGCGTCGTCTCGCCGCGCAGCGAAAACACCGTTGAACTGGGTGGCGGCTACTCCACCGACGTGGGGCCGCGGGTGAAAGCCTCGTGGAGAAAACCGTGGGTTAACTCCTACGGTCACAGCCTGACGACCAGCGTCAGCGTCTCCGCTCCAGAACAGCAGCTGGATTTCAGCTACAAAATGCCGCTGCTGAAGAACCCGCTGGAGCAGTATTACCTGGTGCAGGGCGGCTTCAAAAGTACCGACCTTAACGACACCAAAGCGGACTCCACCACGCTTGCCGTCTCGCGCTTCTGGGACTTGTCGAGCGGCTGGCAGCGCGCCATCAACCTACGCTGGAGCCTCGACCACTTTACCCAGGCCGATGTCACCAACACCACCATGCTGTTCTACCCCGGCGTCTCTATCAGCCGAACCCGCTCGCGCGGCGGCCTGATGCCAACCTGGGGTGACTCACAGCGCTACTCAATCGACTACTCCAACACCGCCTGGGGCTCGGACGTCGACTTCTCGGTGATTCAGGCACAAAACGTCTGGATCCGTACGCTCTATGATCGCCATCGCTTCGTGATGCGCGGCAACCTCGGCTGGATTGAAACCGGCGATTTCGATCGTGTACCGCCGGATCTGCGTTTCTTCGCCGGTGGCGACCGCAGCATTCGTGGCTATAAGTACAAGTCGATCGCCCCGCGTGACGATAAAGGCAAGTTGATTGGTGCCTCCAAACTGGCCACCGGCTCGCTGGAATATCAGTACAACGTGACCGGGAAGTGGTGGGGCGCGGTGTTCGTTGACGGCGGCGAAGCGGTCAGTGATATCCGCCAGAGCGACTGGAAAAAAGGCGCGGGCGTCGGCGTACGCTGGCAGTCGCCGGTTGGGCCTATCAAGCTCGATTTTGCTGCCCCGCTGGGTGACAAAGATGAACATGGATTGCAGTTTTATATCGGACTGGGGCCTGAACTATGACGTTATGGAAGAAGATAAGCCTCGGCGTGCTGATTTTTCTCGTGCTGCTGGTGGGGATCGTTGGGTTCCTCGTCGGCACGACGACAGGGTTACATCTGCTGTTTAACGCGGCAAACCGTTGGGTGCCGGGGCTGGAAATCGGCAAAGTGACCGGCGGCTGGCGCGATCTGACGCTGAAAAACGTCCGCTATACCCAGCCGGGCGTGGCGGTAGATGCCGGGGAATTCCACCTGGCGGTGGATCTCAACTGCCTGTGGCACAGCAGCGTGTGTGTGAATGACATTGCGCTTAGTAACATCAACGTGGCTATCGACAGCAGCAAAATGCCGCCTGCCGCGCCGGTGAAAGAGGAGGACAGCGGCCCGCTGAACCTCTCCACGCCGTACCCGATTACCCTCAAGCGGTTCGCGCTTAACAGCGTCAATATCAAGATTGATGACACCACGGTGTCGGTGATGGACTTTACCAGCGGCCTGCAATGGCAGGATAAAAACCTGACCCTAACGCCAACCACGCTGCAAGGGCTGCTGATAGCCCTGCCGAAAGTGGCTGACGTGGCGCAAAAAGAGGTGGTTGAACCGAAAATCGACAACCCGCAGCCGCAGGAAAAACCGCTCGGCGAAACCATGACCGAGCTGTTCTCCAAACCGGTGCTGCCGGAGATGACCGATGTTCATCTGCCGCTAAACCTGAACATTGAGTCCTTTAGCGGCGAGCAGCTGCGCATTACCGGCGACACAGACCTGACGGTCTACAAAATGCTGCTGAAGGTGAGCAGCATCGACGGCAATATGAAGCTCGATGCGCTGGACGTTGACTCCAGCCAGGGGACGGTGAACGCCAGCGGTACCGCGCAGTTGATCAACGACTGGCCGGTAGACATCACGCTCAACAGTACGCTGAACATGGACCCGCTAAAAGGCGAGAAAGTGAAGCTGAAAGTGGGCGGCGAGGTGCGTAAGCAGCTGGAGCTGGGCGTGAATCTCTCCGGCCCGGTGGATATGAGCCTCCGTGCTCAGACGCAGCTGGCGGAAGCCGGGCTGCCGTTCAACCTGGAAATCAACAGCAAGCAGCTTTACTGGCCCTTTACCGGCGAGAAGCAGTATCAGGCCGATGACCTGAAGCTGAAGCTCGGCGGCAAGATGACCGACTACACGCTCTCATTCCGCACCGCGGTGAAAGGGCAGGGCGTGCCGCCAGCGGATATCACGATTGACGCGAAAGGCAACGAGCGGCAGGTGAGCCTCGACAAGCTGACCGTGGCCGCGCTGGAGGGGAAAACCGAACTGACCGCGCTGCTCGACTGGCAGCAGGCAATCAGCTGGCGCGGCGAACTGGCGCTTCGTGGCATCAATACCGCGAAGGTGGCGCCAGACTGGCCGTCGAAGCTGGATGGCCTGATTAAAACGAACGGCAGTCTCTACGGCGGCACCTGGCAGATGAACGTACCGGAGGTGAAAATCACCGGCAACGTGAAACAGAACAAGGTAAACGTCGATGGCTCAATGCGCGGCAACAGCTATATGCAGTGGACCATTCCAGGCCTGCACGTGGCGCTGGGTAACAACACCGCCGACGTGAAGGGCGAGCTGGGGGTGAAAGACCTCAACCTGGATGCCAACATTGATGCGCCGAAGCTCGACAACATGCTGCCGGGCCTTGGCGGCACGGCGAAAGGGCTGGTAAAAATTCGCGGTACGGTGGAAGCGCCGCAGCTGCTGGCGGATATCACCGCGCGCGGCCTGCGCTGGCAGGAGCTGTCGATTGCTCAGGTACGTGTGGATGGCGACGTTAATTCCACCGACCAGATTGCCGGTAACCTTGACGTGCGCGTAGAGCGTATCGTCCAGCCGGGGGTGAATATCGGCCTGGTGCATCTGGCAGCGAAAGGCAACGAAAAGCAGCACGCGCTGCAATTGCAGATTCAGGGTGAACCGGTCTCCGGCCAACTGGCGCTGTCGGGCAGCTTCGACCGCAAAGAAGAACGCTGGAAGGGGGCGCTAAGCAATACGCGCTTCCAGACCCCGGTTGGCCCGTGGTCTATTAACCGCGATATCGCGCTGGACTACCGCAATCTCGAACAGAAAATCAGCATCGGGCCGCACTGCTGGGTGAACCCGAACGCCGAGCTGTGCGTGCCGCAGACGATTGATGCCGGAGCTGCGGGCCATGCGATAGTCAACCTTAACCGCTTTGACTTAGCGATGCTCAAACCGTTTATGCCGGAAGCGACGCAGGCCAGCGGGGTGTTTAGCGGTAACGCCGACGTCACGTGGGACACCACCAAAGAGGGGCTGCCGCAGGGCAAAGTGACGCTCTCCGGGCGCAACGTGAAGGTGACGCAAATCGTCAACGATGCGCCGCTGCCGGTGGCTTTCGACACGCTGAACCTGAGTGCCGATCTGCACAACAACCGCGCCGAGCTGGGCTGGCTTATCCGCCTGACCAACAACGGCCAGCTGGACGGGCAGGTACAGGTCACCGACCCACAAGGGCGGCGTAACCTGGGCGGTAACGTCAATATCCGTAACTTCTCGCTGGCGATGATTAACCCGATTTTCTCCCGTGGCGAAAAGGCAGACGGTAAGCTCAATGCGAACCTGCGTTTGGGGGGCAACGTGCAAAGCCCGCTGCTCTATGGTCAGATGCAGCTGAACGGTGTCGACGTGGACGGCAACTTTATGCCGTTCGATATGCAGCCAAGTCAGATAACCATGAACTTCAACGGCGCCAGCTCAACGCTGCTTGGCGATATTCGTACCCAGCAGGGGCAAATCAGCCTGAACGGGGACGCGGACTGGCGGCAGATAGACAACTGGCGGGCGCGTATTGCCGCCAAAGGCAGCCGGGTGCGTATTACCGTGCCGCCGATGGTGCGCCTGGATGTGTCGCCGGACGTTGAATTTAAAGCCACGCCAAGCCTGTTCACGCTGGATGGTAACGTTGATATCCCATGGGCGCGTATTGTGGTGAAAGACGTGCCGGAAAGCGCCGTGGGTGTCTCCCGCGACGAAGTGATGCTCAACAGCAACCTTCAGCCGGAGAAAACGCAGTCCGCGTCGATTCCTATCAACAGCAACCTGAATATCCATGTCGGCAACAACGTCCGTCTGGATGCTTTCGGCCTGAAGGCGCGCCTGACCGGTGACCTGAAGGTGGCGCAGGATAAACAGGGGCTGGGGCTGAACGGGCAGATCAACATTCCGGAAGGGCGCTTCCACGCCTACGGCCAGGATTTGATCGTGCGTAAAGGCGAACTGCTGTTCTCCGGCCCGCCTGATCAGCCGTTGCTGAATATCGAAGCCATTCGTAACCCAGACTCTACCGAAAATGATGTGATCGCCGGCGTTCGCGTCACCGGCTCAGCCGATCAGCCTAAGGCGGAAGTCTTCTCCGACCCGGCGATGTCGCAGCAGGAAGCGCTCTCCTACCTTGTGCGTGGGCAGGGACTGGACAGCGGCCAGAGCGACTCTGCGGCAATGACGTCTATGCTTATTGGTATGGGGGTTGCACAAAGTGGTCAGGTTGTGGGTAAAATCGGCGAGACGTTTGGCGTAAGTAATCTGGCTCTGGATACGCAAGGGGTGGGTGATTCCTCCCAGGTGGTGGTCAGCGGTTACGTATTGCCAGGTCTGCAGGTGAAATATGGCGTGGGGATCTTTGACTCTTTAGCGACGCTCACGTTACGCTATCGCCTGATGCCTAAGCTGTATCTGGAAGCGGTGTCTGGCGTAGACCAGGCGCTCGATTTGCTCTATCAGTTTGAGTTTTAGCAATGCGAATATTTGTGTACGGCAGTTTACGGCGCAAACAGGGTAACAGCCACTGGATGACTAACGCCCAGTGGCTGGGCGATCACAGCGTTTTCGATTATCAACTGTACAGCCTGGGCCACTATCCAGGCGCGGTGCCCGGTGATGGCACGGTACACGGTGAGGTTTATCGGATCGACGCGTCGACGCTGGCCGAACTGGATGCGCTGCGCACCAAAGCGGGCGAATATGCACGTCATCTTATCCAGACGCCTTACGGTAGTGCCTGGATGTATGTCTATCAGCGCCCGGTCGACGGGCTGAAGCTGATAGAAAGCGGTAACTGGTTGGACAAAGACCAGTATTGAATATGACAACGCCACCCCAGGGTGGCGTTGTTTTTTTGTCTTGCTGATATCGGGTTCCGCACAAACAAAAACACCGCCCGAAGGCGGTGCTTTGTCACGCTCGAAAAATCTTATTTCTTCGCGCGCTCGAAGGAAGCAACGATTTCAGCTTTAGCCGCTTCAGCGTTGTCCCAACCGTCAACCTTAACCCATTTGCCCGCTTCGAGGTCTTTGTAGTGCTCGAAGAAGTGGGTGATCTGCGCTTTCAGCAGGTCTGGCAGGTCGTTCACATCTTTGATGTGATCGTATTCTTTGCTCAGCTTGGTGTGCGGTACCGCAACCAGCTTCGCATCTTCACCTGATTCGTCGGTCATTTTCAGCACGCCAACTGGACGGCAGCGAATGACGGAACCTGGCTCCAGTGGGTATGGAGTTGGGACCAGAACGTCTACCGGGTCACCGTCCAGAGACAGGGTGTGGTTGATGTAGCCGTAGTTGCACGGATAGAACATCGCGGTGGACATGAAACGGTCAACGAACAGCGCGCCGCTCTCTTTGTCGACTTCGTATTTGATAGGATCTGCGTTAGCCGGGATTTCGATGACTACGTAGATATCTTCCGGCAGATCTTTACCCGCAGGGACGTTGAGTAAGCTCATGTCTGTTTCCTTTAGAATGTATGGCAAACTAGTGCCCGGTATTATAGCCAACTCGCCGGGAAAGTCTTGACCTGTTTTACGCCTCTCCCCCTGGAACCCGGCCTTTTCAGTGTCTTCTTACGACAGAAAAATCCATAAACGTAGCCACATCATGAATAAAATCATGAAACCGTTTACAGCACGGTAAAAAATGGCGGCGTCACGGTCAAAAAAAACACAAAAACGATTGCCATCAATGGGTGCGCGACGCCTACTCCTTCCTGAACTCTGATGTTCGCTGCTAATTAACAAATAATTTACTTTTTTGAATTGTGATGTAACGCATTCCGTTACATATCCCATTGTCTATAGTTTTCCCGCAGAGGAATATTTGACCAACAATAACCCTACGAGGATAACTCTATGTGGAAGCGTTTACTTCTTGTCACAGCAGTTTCCGCAGCCATGTCGTCTATGGTCATGGCTGCTCCTTTAACGGTGGGATTTTCGCAGGTCGGATCTGAATCCGGCTGGCGCGCGGCGGAAACCAACGTCGCGAAGCAGGAAGCGGAAAAACGCGGTATCACCCTGAAGATCGCCGACGGGCAGCAAAAACAGGAAAACCAGATTAAAGCCGTTCGCTCGTTTATCGCTCAGGGCGTAGACGCCATCTTTATCGCCCCGGTGGTCGCCACCGGCTGGGAACCGGTGCTGAAGGAAGCTAAAGAGGCCAAAATCCCGGTCTTCCTGCTCGACCGCTCCATTGATGTTAAAGATAAATCGCTCTACATGACCACGGTCACCGCCAACAACGTGCTGGAAGGCCAGCTGATTGGTGAATGGCTGATTAAGACCGTCGACGGCAAACCGTGTAACGTCGTCGAACTGCAGGGTACCGTCGGCGCAAGCGTGGCGATTGACCGTAAGAAAGGCTTCGCCGATGCGATTTCAAAAGCGTCAAACATCAAGATTATTCGCTCCCAGTCCGGCGACTTTACCCGCAGTAAAGGTAAAGAGGTGATGGAGAGCTTTATCAAGGCGGAGAACAACGGCAAGAACATCTGCATGGTTTACGCCCATAACGACGACATGGTGATCGGCGCAATCCAGGCTATCAAAGAGGCCGGGCTGAAGCCGGGCAAAGATATCCTCACCGGCTCCATTGACGGCGTGCCGGATATCTACAAAGCGATGATTGCCGGTGAGGCCAATGCCAGCGTCGAGCTGACCCCGAACATGGCCGGCCCGGCGTTTGATGCGCTGGAGAAATTCAAGAAAGACGGCACCATGCCGGAAAAAGTGACGCTGACCAAGTCCACGCTGTATCTGCCTGATACGGCGAAAGAAGAGTTGGAGAAGAAGAAAAATATGGGCTATTAAGCGGGTTGTACCCTCACCCCAACCCTCTCCCTGAAAGGGAGAGGGAGCCGGGCGGTGCGGGTTACACGTTGGGCACAATATGTTCCCTCTTCCCTTCGGGGAGAGGGCCAGGGTGAGGGGGAGCGCACATGACCACTGAAACCAACCCGGAAATCCTCCGCACCGAGGGGCTCTGCCAGTACTTCCCCGGCGTTAAGGCGCTGGATAACGTCAACTTTAGCCTGCGGCGCGGTGAAATTATGGCGCTGCTCGGCGAAAACGGCGCGGGAAAATCCACGCTCATCAAGGCGCTGACCGGCGTCTACCACGCCAACAGCGGCAGCATCTGGCTGGAAAGCCAGCAAATCAACCCGAAAAATACCGCCCATGCCCAACAGCTGGGGATTGGCACCGTCTACCAGGAAGTGAACCTGCTGCCGAACATGTCGGTGGCGGACAACCTGTTTATTGGTCGTGAACCGAAGCGCTTTGGCTTTATCCAGCGCAAAGAGATGGAAAAGCGCGCTACCGAGCTGATGGCCTCCTACGGCTTTTCCCTCGACGTGTGTGAGCCGTTAAACCGCTTTTCTGTCGCGATGCAGCAAATTGTCGCTATCTGCCGGGCCATCGATCTCTCAGCAAAAGTGCTGATCCTCGATGAACCGACCGCCAGCCTCGACACCAAAGAAGTGGAGATGCTCTTCACCCTGATGCGCCAGCTGCGCGATCGTGGCGTCAGCCTGATCTTTGTCACCCACTTCCTCGATCAGGTCTATGCGGTCAGCGATCGGATCACCGTACTGCGCAACGGATCGTTCGTCGGCTGCCGGGAAACCGCCGAGCTACCGCAGATTGAACTGGTCAAAATGATGCTGGGCCGCGAACTGGAACATCAGGCCCTTCAGCGCGCCGGGCGCACGCTGCTCAGCGATAAACCGATCGCCTCGTTTGAGGGCTACGGCAAAAAAGGCACCATCGCGCCGTTCGATCTACACGTTCGCCCCGGCGAGATCGTCGGCCTGGCGGGGCTGCTGGGATCGGGACGTACCGAAACTGCCGAGGTGATCTTCGGTATTCATCCAGCCGACAGCGGGCAAGCGACGATCAAGGGCAAACCGCAAACCCTGCGATCGCCGCATCAGGCCTCCTGCCTCGGGATCGGATTCTGCCCTGAGGACAGGAAAACCGACGGCATTATTGCCGCGGCCTCGGTGCGGGAAAATATCATCCTCGCACTGCAGGCCCAGCGCGGCTGGCTGCGGCCGATCCCGCGCAAAGAACAGAACGACATTGCCGAACGCTTTATCCGCCAGCTGGCAATCCGCACCCCCAGCGCCGAGCAACCGGTAGAGTTTCTCTCCGGCGGCAACCAGCAGAAGGTGTTGCTTTCCCGCTGGTTGCTGACGCGCCCGCAGTTCCTGATACTCGACGAACCGACCCGCGGGATCGACGTGGGCGCCCACGCGGAGATCATTCGTCTGATCGAAACGCTCTGCGCGGATGGTCTGGCGCTGCTGGTTATCTCATCTGAACTGGAGGAGCTGGTGGGCTACGCCGACCGGGTGATCATCATGCGCGATCGCCAACAGGTAGCGGAGATCCCGCTCGATAAGCTCTCCGTCCCTGCCATCATGAACGCTATTGCGGCCTAAGGAGTACACCGTGATGCCTCGATCCGTTCCTCAACCCGGCCAGCCCGCGCGACGTTTTCGCTGGCCGCCGGGCATGCCGCAGATTGCGGCGCTGATTCTGGTGCTGCTGGTGGATAGCCTCGTCGCACCGCACTTTTTCCAGATAACGCTACAGGATGGCCGTCTGTTCGGCAGCCCGATTGATATCCTCAACCGCGCCGCCCCGGTGGCGCTGCTGGCGATTGGCATGACGCTGGTGATAGCCACCGGCGGTATCGATCTTTCCGTGGGCGCGGTGATGGCGATTGCCGGGGCGACCGCCGCCTCGATGACCGTGGCCGGGCACAGCCTGCCGGTGGTGCTGCTGGCGGCGCTGGGCTCCGGCGTGCTGGCGGGGCTGTGGAACGGCATCCTGGTTGCCATCCTCAAGATCCAGCCCTTTGTGGCGACGCTGATCCTGATGGTGGCCGGGCGCGGCGTGGCGCAACTGATCACCTCCGGGCAGATCGTCACCTTCGACTCGCCGTCGCTGGCGTGGATTGGCAGCGGCAAGTTTCTGCTGTTTCCGACGCCGGTGATTATCGCGCTGGTGACGCTGGTCCTCTTCTGGCTGCTGGCGCGTAAAAGCGCCCTCGGCATGTTTATTGAAGCGGTAGGGATCAACATCCGCGCGGCGAAAAACGCCGGGGTAAATACCCGTATTGTAGTGATGCTGGCCTATGTGCTGAGCGGTGTCTGCGCGGCCATTGCCGGCACCATTGTAGCGGCGGATATTCGCGGGGCTGATGCCAACAACGCCGGGTTGTGGCTGGAGCTGGATGCCATTCTGGCGGTGGTGATTGGCGGCGGCTCGCTGATGGGCGGGCGCTTTAACTTGCTGCTGTCGGTGGTCGGCGCGCTGATTATTCAGGGTATGAACACCGGTATTTTGCTCTCCGGGTTCCCGCCTGAACTGAATCAGGTAGTGAAAGCAGTGGTGGTGATGTGCGTGCTGATCGTCCAATCGCCGCGCTTTATTCAGATGCTGAAGAGGGTTCGCCGCGATGATAAAACGTAATTTACCGCTGATGATCACCCTGGGCGTGTTCATTCTCGGCTATCTCTACTGCCTGACCCAGTTTCCCGGCTTCGCGTCCACGCGGGTGATTTGCAACATCCTGACCGATAACGCCTTTCTGGGCATCGTGGCGGTAGGGATGACCTTTGTGATCCTTTCCGGCGGTATCGATCTCTCCGTCGGTTCGGTGATCGCTTTTACCGGCGTGTTCTTAGCCAAAGCTATCGGCGTATGGGGGCTGTCGCCGCTGGTGGCCTTCCCGCTGGTGCTGGTGATGGGCTGCGCCTTCGGTGCGTTTATGGGCTGGCTGATTGATGCCCTGAAGATCCCGGCGTTTATCATCACCCTTGCCGGGATGTTCTTTCTGCGCGGCGTCAGCTATCTGGTTTCCGAAGAGTCGATTCCTATCGACCATCCGCTCTATGACACCCTCTCCGGGCTGGCGTGGACTATTCCCGGCGGCGGTCGCCTGAGCGCCATGGGGCTGCTGATGCTGCTGGTGGTGATTCTGGGGATCTTCCTTGCTCACCGTACCCGCTTTGGCAATCAGGTGTACGCCATCGGCGGCAATGCCACCTCGGCGAACCTGATGGGGATTCCGACCCGCAGCACCATCGTGCGCATCTATATGCTGTCGACCGGGCTGGCGACGCTCGCCGGTATCGCCTTCTCCATCTATACCCAGGCGGGCTACGCGCTGGCAGGCGTTGGGGTAGAGCTGGATGCCATTGCCTCGGTGGTCATTGGCGGTACGCTGCTGAGCGGCGGCGTGGGGACGGTGCTCGGCACGCTGTTCGGCGTCGGCATTCAAGGGTTGATTCAGACCTACATCAACTTCGACGGTACGCTCAGCTCCTGGTGGACGAAGATCGCCATCGGCATTTTGCTGTTTATTTTCATCGCGCTCCAGCGTGCGCTGACGGTGCTGTGGGAGAACCGCCAGAACGCGGCGGTGACCCGCGTAAGCCCGGCAGTAACAAAGGACTAACACACTGAAACACTAATGTTTTTCCGGTAGCGGCCGATACTGACTTTTTACGCCAAACAGTACCCCTGCTACCGGACAACACTATGATGCTAAAAACGCTCTCTATCCGTACCGGCTTGCTGTCCCTGCTCGCCGTGATGACCCTGCTGCTGGTTTTAGTCAGCGGCATCGGCATTTATGCCCTCACCAAAAGCTCCACTTCTCTGCAACGTATCGACCATCTGCAAAGCGACCAAATGACCCAACTGAACGAAGGTTACACACTGCTATTGCGTGCGCGTAACGAAGCTAGTCAGGCGGTCCGCTTGATGGAAATCGGCATGCTGGACGATGCGACGAAAGCGGTAAAAGTCCTTAACGGTGAAGTCGCTCAGGGGCAAAAGATTATTGCCGAAGTGGGCCAGTCTTCCATGGATGACGCCGACGGTGCGCAGCTGCTGGCGAACGTGACCAAAAGCTTCGAAGCCTACAACACGCAAGGGATCGTGCCGATGCTGGCGGCGCTGAATCAACAAAACGTCGACGCCTATTACGATCTGCTGGAAAAGACCATGATCCCGGTCTCCCGCCAGTTTGATGAGGCGATCCACGCGTTTCAGGACTGGGGTGAGTCTCGCGGCCAGATTGAAATCGCAGCGGTGCACAGCACCAAAAACCGCGTGCTGGCGCTGATGGTTATCGCCATTCTCCTGACCGCAGGCGTAATGGCGCTGGGCTGGCTGCAGCTGCGTCATCTGCTGCTTAAACCGCTGGCGGCGGCGATTGCTCAACTGGAGCAGGTGGCGGCGGGGGATTTAACCCATTCACCGCTGAAGGCGCGCAGCGCGGAGATTAAGCGCCTGAACGTGGCGATTACCGGTATGCGCGAGTCGATGATGAACTCGGTGATGCGCGTGCGGGATGCCAGCTCGCAGATTGACGTTGGCAGCCGTGAGCTGACAGCGGGCAACAACCATCTGGCGCAGCGCACCGAGTCGACGGCGACGTCGCTTGAGCAGACCGCGGCCAGCATGGAAGAGATCACCGCTACCGTGAAGCAGAACGCCGATAACGCCGACCAGGCGCACAAGCTGGCACAGGAAGTCTCAGATACCGCCGACCGCGGTAGCGAAATGGTCTGCTATGTGATTGAAAAAATGCAGGATATTTCCGGTAGCGCCAATCGTATCGCCGATATCCTCAGCGTGATTGACGGGATTGCCTTCCAGACTAACATTCTGGCGCTGAACGCCTCGGTAGAAGCGGCGCGAGCGGGTGAGCAGGGACGTGGATTCGCGGTGGTGGCGGGTGAAGTACGTAATCTGGCGAGCCGCAGCGCGGATGCCGCCAAAGAGATTCGTCAGCTGATTTCCGCTTCCCAAACCCACGTCAGCGAAGGCAGCGACCTTGCGCAGCAGGCGGGGGAAACCATGGATGAGATTGCCAGTGAAGTGATGCGTATGACCAAGCTGATGCGCGAGATTGCCAGCGCGTCGCAAGAGCAGAGTCGCGGCATTGAGCAGGTGAATATTGCGGTAAGTCAGATGGATGAGACGGCGCAGCAGAACGCCGCGCTGGTACAGCAGTCGTCAGCGGCAACCCGTTCGCTGGAAGAACAGTCGCAGGCGCTGGTGGCGGCGATGTCATCATTCCGGTTGCAGGTGTCGTAATCGGGTTACCGATTTTGTAGGCCGGATAAGGCGTTTACGCCGCCATCCGGCAATATCACCGCATCGTGCCGGATGGCGCTTCTGTATGACCGGATACATAGGTGACAGATCAGACCGGGAACATAGGTAACACTTTTCAGTCTATCCGGACCACACTCTGGGTTTTCCGGTCGTAGT
>NZ_JBKHUI010000023.1:0-75190 GCF_046569695.1 Kluyvera sp. 142486 | reverse complement strand
TGTTTTAACAAATCAAAAGGGGTTTTAATAACTGGCTTAAAGCTGAAAGCTTTCCGGAACCCCCAGCCTAGCTGGGGGTTTTCTGTGCACAATAAGAAAGGCCGGAAATTCCGGCCTTTTTGTTTTTGCATTGTTGCCTTTCCCGGCGTCGCGTTGCTCGGCCGGGATACATGATCTGTAGGCCGGATAAGGCAACGCCGCCATCCGGCAATCTGCACCGAACCGCCTGATGGCGCTACGCTTATCAGGCCTACAAAGCGGCGCTATTTGCGGCGCGGCAACGTTTTCAGCAGATCGTCCGGGCTGACCGATGCCACCACGCTGCCCGGCAGCGGCATCTTCAGGATGTGGTTTTTGATTTTGCCAATCACGTGCATTTCACACGGGCGGCAGTCAAATTTCAGCGTCAGCACTTCGTCACCGTTAATCAGCTGCATCGGCGTGGCTTTCCAGCTCTTAATCGACCCCTTCGCCTGTTTCGGGCACAGGTTAAAGGCAAAACGCAGACAGTGTTTGGTGATCATTACCGGCACGTCGCCCTTCTCTTCGTGCGCCTCATAGGCCGCATCAATCAGCTGTACACCGTAGCGATGATAAAACTCGCGAGCCTTGTGGTTATAGACGTTGGCAAGGAAGTTAAGATGGCTTTCCGGGTAGACCGGCGGCGGCGTGGTTACCGCTTTACGGCTGCCGCGCACGTAGGCTGTCAGACGCGCTTCATCGAGCATTTCCACGGTTTCACGACGCAACTGGTTCAGCATACTATTAGGCACAAACAGCGCCTCCGGCAGCATCACCTCAACCCCGCGCGGGTAGTAAATCGTCTGGCCCAGTTTGGCGATCCCGTCCTGCAACTGGCTCAGCGCTTTATCCGCATTGTTCGCCGCCGCAAACTCACCGTCTAAAGTATGCGTCACGCTAACGCCATCTTCGCTGGTCATGGTCAGCACCAGCTGTTCCTGCCAGCCGGAAAGTTCGATGTCCACCGCAATGCGGCGCTCGCTGGAGGTTTTCAACAGCGCCTGCTGCCAGTTGTGGTCCAGGTTGCGGTTTAATACCTGATGCGGACGTGCTTTATGCAGGTCAGCAGGCATTTCATTCGGCCACACGCGATAGCGGTTTTCACCGATTTTCTCTACCGTATTGGCGCGAAAGCCGACCACTTCACGTTTGATCAGTACGTTCAGGCCATCGCCGTTCGCCAGCGGTTCGCTGACTTCCACGTCGAGGGTATCTTTATTGACCTTCAGCACTTCACCGACCGGCAGGCCAACGAATTTCGGCGAGTCAAACGCGCCGATGTTCATCTGGCGCTGGTTGACAAAGTAGTCGGTGCTGCCGCGATGGAAGGTTTTGTCCGTTGACGGCACGAAGAAATGTTCGGTGCGTCCGGCGGAGGCACGGCCTAAATCGCCGCGCGCTTCAATCAGCGTATCGAGCATCTGCCGATAGTGCGCGGTAATGTTCTTCACGTAGCTCATATCTTTGTAGCGCCCTTCAATCTTGAAGGAGCGCACGCCTGCGTCAATTAGCGCGCCGAGGTTGGCGGTCTGATCGTTATCTTTCATCGACAGCAGGTGTTTTTCGAACGCCACCACGCGCCCCTGGTCATCTTTCAGGGTGTACGGCAGACGGCAGGCCTGCGAACAGTCGCCGCGGTTGGCGCTGCGCCCGGTCTGGGCATGAGAAATATTGCACTGCCCGGAGTAGGCCACGCACAGCGCGCCGTGGATAAAGAACTCGATGGTCGCATCGGTTACATCGTGAATGGCTTTGATCTGCTGCAGATTCAGCTCGCGCGCCAGCACTATCTGGCTAAACCCGACGTCCGACAGGAATTTGGCTTTCTCAACGGTGCGAATATCACACTGGGTGCTGGCATGCAGTTCAATCGGCGGCAGGTCGAGCTGCATAATGCCCATATCCTGCACGATCAGCGCATCTACGCCCGCCTCGTACAAGCTGGTAATCAGATTCTGCGCTGGCTCCAGCTCGTCATCATGCAGAATAGTGTTGAGAGTAATAAAGATTTTCGCGCCGTAGCGATGAGCAAACGGCACCAGCGCAGCGATGTCCTGCAGGCTGTTGCTGGCGTTATGGCGTGCCCCAAAGCCAGGACCGCCGATATACACCGCATCGGCACCATGAAGAATCGCTTCGCGAGCAATAGCGGTATCGCGAGCCGGGCTAAGGAGTTCAAGGAGAGAGTTCTGCTGGCGCATACAGTCAGGGTTATCCAGTCGGGTCACAAAATGGCGGCTATTGTAGCCAGAAGCCGCGACGGACGAAAACAGTTTCCACCGCTTGTGCGCCGCGATTAGCATAAATCCAGCAACCTATTGCCGAAATGGGCATTTCCGCTTTCGACATCAGTCCGTTAGAGTCGGTTTCGTATTCCGGACTTTCCTCGTAACGGCCACGTTATGGTTCATTGTCATGATTTGCCGCAGGCCTGCCTGCGGCGTTTTCTTTGGGATAATGAATGATAGAGTGAAAATGGGTTACCTGCTCGCCGCTGTTGCGATAGGCATGCGCCAGATCGCCGGCAAAACGTAATCCCTGCCCAGGATAGAGCGTCCGCCACTCCCCCTCAATGCACATATCTAGCTGTCCGCTAATCACCACCACATGTTCAATCACCCCTTTTTCATGCGGGGTTGATTCGCTTAATGCGCCGGGCGCAAGGGTGATAGAGAAATGGTCAAAGCAGAGTACCGGGTCCCAGGGAAACACTGGCGTCACCACCATCGCCTGCTGTTGCGGGTCAAACGACAGCTCTGCACCCGGGATCTCCGGCGTAATAAAGACCGAAAACGGCACGTTCAGGCCGGTAGCAATTTTCCACAGCGTCGCCACCGTCGGGCTGGACTCGTTGCGTTCGATTTGCCCCAGCATCGCCTTCGACACGGCGGTCTCCTCCGCCAGTTTAGACAGGCTCCAGCCGCGCTGCTGACGTAAGGATTTCAGCGTTGCCGCCAGGTGTTGCGCAATATTCATTCCACCTCCGTTCTCTTTCATCGCCAAAGTATACCCCACGCTGCCCGTGCCGTTTTAGCAAATCCCACGCCGGCATTGTGCGCTATAACGCACAATGCTACATTGATTGGACGTTATAACGCACAAGAGGCTTTTATGCGATCCCCTTTGGTTCCTTTCCCTACCGTACTGGCCGGTTTTGTTGCCGTACTGGTCGGCTACGCCAGCTCTGCGGCGATCATCTGGCAGGCCGCGGCGGCAGCGGGTGCCACCTCAGTACAAATCTCCGGCTGGATGACCGCGCTCGGTCTGGCGATGGGCGTCAGTACGCTGGTGCTGACGCTATGGCGCAAAGTGCCCATCTTAACCGCCTGGTCTACCCCCGGCGCGGCGTTGCTGGTTGGCAGCTTGCAGGGCGCAACGCTGAATGATGCGGTGGGCATTTTTATCTTTGCGAACGCGCTGATTGTCATTTGCGGCCTCACCGGCTGGTTTGCCCGGCTAATGAAGCTTGTCCCGCATTCGCTGGCCGCCGCGATGCTGGCAGGCATCCTGTTGCGCTTCGGCCTGCAGGCCTTTGCCACGCTACAGGGGCAACTGGTGCTATGCGGCAGTATGCTGGTTGGCTGGCTGCTGTTTAAGGCGATTGCCCCGCGGTACGCGGTGGTGGCGGCCCTAGCGATCGGTATTGTGGTGGCAGCGGCCAAAGGTGACATTGTCACTGAATCGCTGAGTCTGGCGGTGGTGGCCCCGCAGTATATCGCGCCGCATTTCTCCCTCACTCAGATGTTGAGCATCGGTATTCCCTTTTTTCTGGTCACGATGGCGTCGCAAAACGCGCCCGGGCTCGCCACACTTCAGGCCTCAGGCTATCGCGTCCCAGTTTCACCGCTGATTGTGGTCAGCGGTGCCTTTGGCCTGTTGCTCGCGCCGTTCGGGGTCTACTCCGTGTGTATTGCCGCCATTACCGCCGCCATCTGCCAGAGCCCGGATGCGCATCCTGATCCGTTGAAGCGCTGGCAGGCTGCGGCAGCAGCAGGCATTTTTTATCTGATTGCAGGGATTTTCGGCGGCTCCATCACCGCGCTGATGTCGGCATTGCCAACGGCATGGATCCAAATGTTAGCGGGACTGGCGCTGCTCGGTACGCTAGGAGGCAGCCTGTTCCAGGCGCTGAATAGCGATAGAGAACGCGATGCGGCAATGATCACCTTTCTGGTCACCGCCAGCGGGGTAAGCCTGGCAGGCGTAGGGTCGGCATTCTGGGGATTAGTGATTGGCGGCCTCAGCTTTGCGCTGCTATCCCGCAAGGCTCGCGCGTAATTGTGACGGTGTCACGCCGTTCGCCGCTTTAAAGCGGTTGCTGAAGTGGCTGGCTGAGCTAAACCCGCAGCACAGGGCAATGTCGGTCAGGGATTGGGTGGTATAGCGCACCATCTGCTGCGCGCGGTCCATCCGGCGCTGCATCACGTACTGATGCGGTGCCAGACCCACGCTCTGGCGGAACATTCGCGCAAAATGGTATTCGCTTAAGGCCGCCTGTGCGGCAAGGTCGGCGAGCGTCAGCGGCGCGGAGAGATTCGCATCAATATAGTCGAGCGTATTACGTAACACTGCCGGTGCCAGCCCACCGGTTACCGTCGGCAGCCGCCACTGCACGTTGGCGTGATGCTGGATCAGGTGCGTCAGCAGCATGGTGCTGGCGCTGCTGAGGGTCAGCTGATTTGCGGGTTGCTGCCAGTCATAGCCGAGCAGGAATTGACGATAAAGCAGAGTGATTTTCGGATCATCGCCAAAAATCTGTTCATCGAGGGTGAGCGTCGCCGGGCTGCGATCCCACACCTGCTCACCTACCTTCCGCAGGTGTTCATCGGTGCAGTAGAGATGGACAAACGACAGATCGCCGCGAATGTCCCACGTTGATTCCGAGTCTTTCGGCATCAGGCAAAAACGGTCCGGCCCGCCGCCGTTTTTCCAGCCATGAGGCGTTTTCTGATAGCTTTCGTAGCCATCGGCCACGTACAGGCTCAGGGTGTGATGATCGCTCTTAACCGTCAGGTTGTCGCATTTGTTAAACCAGGCCGCCAGCTGTATCCCAGAGTTAAGCGCCACGGTTTCCCGCAGCTGTGCGTTCTGACTCTGTAATCTTTCAAACGTTGCGTAGGCCATTAACATATCTATCACGATTATCGATATCTGCAGTCTAGGGGCTGTCGTCCCCAGAATCTAGCGTTCTCAGCGCGCCAGCAGCAAAAAAACCGCAAGAATATGCAAGTCCCCCGCAGCCTTCTGCAAGCGCCGCGCGTCGTATCCCCGCACACTGTGTTTTTCATTGTGATTTTGCGAGGAATGATGAACGCGCTGCTCTATGCTCTGGTCGTTGTTATCTGGGGAACCACCTGGATTGCCATCTTTTTACAGCAGGGCCCGGTTCCTGAGGCGGTTTCGATTTTCTGGCGCTTTGCCATTGCCAGCCTCACCATGATGACCATTTTGCTGAGTCTGCGGCGTCTACGTCCGCTGGCGCTGCGCGATCACCTATTCTGCATCGTGCAGGGCTGCTGCGTATTCGGTTTTAACTTCCTCTGTTTTTATACCGCCGCAAAATGGATTAACACCGGCCTCGAATCGGTGATTTTCTCCATGGCGGTGCTGTTTAACGCCATCAACAGCTTTATCTTCTTCCGTCAAACGCCGCCGAAGCGCTTCTACCTTGCCGCGCTGCTGGGGTTGTGTGGCATCGTCACCCTCTTCTGGGAGGATCTGCAGGCGGTAGGCATGAGCAGCACGCTGCTGGCCGGGATTTTACTCAGCGCGCTCGGGACCTACGGCTTTTCGCTGGGGAATATGCTCAGCATGCGCCACCAGCGCCGTGGCCTGGAGACGCTGACCACCAACACCTGGGCGATGTTCTACGGCACCATTATCATCGGCGTTATCGCCCTGCTGCGCGGTGATGATTTCACCCCACAGTGGACGGTGAGCTATATGGGCGCGCTGTTCTATCTGGCGATCTTCGGTTCGGTGATTGCGTTTGGCGTCTATTTCACCCTGGTCGGGCGTATCGGCGCCAGCAACGCCGCCTACAGTACGCTGCTGTTCCCGCTGGTCGCGCTCACGCTGTCGACAATGTACGAGGGCTACCAGTGGCATGCGAACGCGGTGGTGGGACTGGTGCTGATTCTGCTGGGGAATCTGGTGATGTTTGCCAAACCGGAAATGTGGCGCGTGCCGTTTTTAAGTCGGGCGTGATCCCGGCGTCGCTTTGCTCGGTCGGGCTACGATATTACATGTAGCCCGACCGTTTGTTTGTATCACACTGTATCTCTCCTCTCTCCGGATACAGTGGCTGGCAAAATCCCCGCAATCCCACACATCCTCGACACGTCCGGCTGTTTTTATTATCAGGTCGCGATAGCCGCCTATACTTCGTTCGCTATCGTTTTTGATTTGATGATATCAAGCCTCTGTCCAGGAGAAATTCATGAACGCTTCAGCCACTTCCGTATCCCGCTTTCACCGTCTGTGTCTGGCCTCTCTGCTGATGGCCTCTGCGCTGCCCGTACTGGCCGCAACCGACTACGCCAGCGAGTTCAAAACGGTTCATCAGATTCACGCCGGCGTACTCGACGTCGGCTACGTCGATATTGGTCCCCGCGACGGGCAACCGGTTATCTTACTTCACGGCTGGCCGTACGATATCAACAGCTACGCGGAAGTGGCTCCAGCGCTTGCCCGCAAAGGTTTTCGGGTGATTGTCCCTCACCTTCGTGGCTACGGGAGCACTCGTTTTCTCTCCGCCAACACGCCGCGTAACGGGCAGCCTTCCGCCATGGCGGCCGATATTGTGGCGCTGATGGACGCATTAAACATCAAGCAGGCCGATTTTGCCGGATACGACTGGGGCGCACGCACCGCCGATATCGTCGCGGCGCTGTGGCCGGAACGCGTGAAATCGCTGGTTTCCGTAAGCGGCTATCTGATCAGCAGCCAGAAAATCGGCGAACAGCCGCTGCCGCCGAAAGCGGAACTGCAATGGTGGTATCAGTTCTATTTCGCCACGCCACGCGGCCAGGCAGGCTATGCAAAGCACACCCAAGACTTCGCCAGACTTATCTGGCAGCAGGCCTCGCCGGACTGGAAATTTAGCGACAGCACCTTCAATACCAGCGCCGCATCGCTGGATAACCCTGACCATGTGGCGATAACCCTCAGCAACTACCGCTGGCGTCAGGGGCTGGAAAAAGGCGAAGCAAAATATGATAAATATGAGCAGAAGCTGGCGACGCTGCCGCCGATAACCGTACCGACGATAACGATTGAAGGCGGTAATAACGGCGCACCGCACCCGGACCCGAAAACCTACGCCGCGCACTTTACCGGCAAGTATGAACATCGTACCTTCGGCGCCCACGTCGGCCATAACCCGCCGCAGGAAGCCCCAGCTGATTTCACCACGGCAGTGGTTGATGCCGATAAGCTGTAAGCAGGTGACGGCCCCTAAGCCCTTTTTCTGGAGAATACATGGAACATATCGACAATATCCTGGTGGTGGACGACGACCACGACATCCGTGAGCTGGTCGTCGACTATCTGCAGAAATCAGGTTACCGGGCAACAGGGGCCAGCAACGGCAAGGCGATGCGCGCCTATATGAGCGGCAATCAGGTCGACTTAGTGGTGCTGGATATCATGATGCCCGGCGACGATGGGCTAACGCTTTGCCGCCAGCTGCGCAACGATCGTCAGAACGTTCCGGTACTGATGCTGACCGCGCGCGGCGATGACGCAGACCGCATTCTGGGGTTGGAAATGGGCGCCGATGACTATCTGGTGAAGCCATTTGTTGCTCGTGAACTGCTGGCGCGCATTAAGGCAATTCTACGCCGCTACCGCGCTCTGCCACCCAATTTGCAGATAACCGAAACCGGGCGTCTGATTGCCTTTGGCGACTGGCTACTCGATACCGCCGCTCGCCACCTGCTAGACAACAATGGTCTGGCGGTGGCGCTAAGCGGTGCGGAATACCGTCTGCTGCGCGTGTTTGTCGATCATCCGCAGCGCGTATTAAGCCGCGACCAGTTGCTCAGCCTGACCCAGGGGCGCGACGCGGAGCTGTTCGAACGCTCCATCGATCTTCTGGTCAGCCGACTGCGCCAGCGCCTGAACGACGACGCCCGCGAACCGGCCTATATCAAAACCGTGCGCAGCGAAGGTTACGTTTTGGCAATGGCGGTTGAAATTCGGGAACACCGCGAATGAGGCTATGGCCAAAATCCCTGCTCTATCAGTTGGTGTTAATCGTACTTGGCGGCCTGCTGTTGGCCAACAGCCTGACGCTGTCGCTGCTGCTGTACGAGCGAATGAGCAGCGCACGCAGCGTGATGCTCAACACCCTGGAAAACGATGTTGTCACCAGCGTGGCTATTCTCGACCGACTTCCCGCCAGCGAGCGCGATGCCTGGCTTCCCCGCCTGGCACGGGGTAACTATCAGTACCTGATTTCAAGCGGCGAGTCCGGCCCCGCGCCGAGCGGCTGGCGCACGCGCAGTATCGTGCAAACGCTGCACAATGCGCTGGGGGAAAAATATGCCCTGACCGTCAGCCATCTGCCTGGCCCTCGGGAACATATTCAGGCACACCTTCGTTTGAGCGATGGTCAACCGCTCACCATCGACATGTACCCGCAGCTTCCTGCGCTGGCGCGTTGGCTCCCAACGGTACTGGTCGCACAGCCGTTGCTGCTGCTGATTTTTGCCTGGCTGGCAGTGCGTCAGGTGGTGCGCCCGTTACGGCGCTTTACCCGCGCGGTTGAAACTCTGGAACCTGCGGCCACCACACCACAGCCAATGAGGGAGAGCGGCCCGCTGGAGGTGCAGCAAACCGCGCGGGCGTTCAACGCCATGCAGGCGCGCATTCAACACTATCTCAAAGAGCGCACGCAGATCCTCGCCGCTATCTCCCACGACCTGCAAACCCCTATCACCCGTATGAAGCTTCGGGTGGAGATGGCGCAGGAGCCCGCATTGCAGGAAAAGCTGATGCAGGATCTCGATGCCATGACCCGGCTGGTGCGCGAAGGTATCGCCTACGCCCGTAGCACCGAAAGCGTGCAGGAGCCGAGCCAGCGCCTCGACCTCAACGCCTTTCTGGATACCCTGGTCTGTGATTACACCGATACCGGGCATCCGGTCACGTTCGTTTCATCGGGACATCCCATGCCGCTCACCACCTTCCCGCAGGCGCTGCGGCGAGTCGTCACCAATCTTGTCGATAACGCCCTAAAGTATGGCGACACCGCACAGCTGACTCTCAGTCCCGTCGACGATCGCTGGCTGGTCATTGAGATTGACGACAGCGGCCCGGGCATTCCTGAGCATGAGCTGGAAGCCGTTCTGCAACCCTTCTATCGGCTGGAATCATCGCGCAACCGCCATACCGGCGGCACCGGGCTGGGGCTGGCTATCGCTTCGCAGCTCGCGGTTCGCCTGCAGGGAAAACTCACGCTCAGTAACCGGCCGCAGGGTGGCCTGTCAGCGAGGCTTCTGCTGCCTTTGTATCCTGATGTATCTCACGAATCCGTCGACAATTAAGCTGACAAAACGGCAGATTGCCGACACATTCCCACGACATCAGCACGATTAAATCACCTCATCGCCTGCTCGGCAGGCTTCACTAATATGAGGTGTCTGATGGCTATTATTATCGCGTTTCTCGGCGGGATGTTGACCCTACTCAGCCCCTGCACGCTGCCGGTGATCCCGTTTCTGTTTGCCAGCGTGAAAGGACAAAAACGGCATCTGGCGGCGATGCTCGCCGGGATGGTGGTGATGTTTACCCTACTGTCGCTGCTGGTCACCGTCGCCAGCGTTTGGGTCACTCAGGTCACACAGGCGGGCCGCTGGCTGGCGCTCGCCTTTCTTAGCGCGGTGGCGCTGTCGCTTATCTCACCACGCCTCGCCCAGCGGCTGATGGCCCCGGCGGTGCGGTTAGGAAACCAGGTGAACGACCGCAGTCTGAGCCGTCGTGGCGTGATTGCCGCCCTGCTGGCGGGCATTGCCACCGGGCTATTGTGGGCACCGTGCGCAGGGCCGGTACTCGGGGCAATCCTGAGTCTCGGCATCATTCAGGGCAATAGCGTCTCCGGAGGCGTGCTGCTTGCCGCCTACGGTAGCGGTTGTGCCATCATGCTGGGTTTGATCTGGCTCGGCGGGCAGCGCGTGCTGCACTGGCTACGCAACAGAACGGTGATGGTCGAGCGGCTAAAACAGCTAGCGGGGGTAACGATGCTGGCCTCCGTGGCGCTCATTGCTTCCGGTACCACCAGCGTACTGCAAGGGGCGACAGGGCTTTCTGCACAACTGGAGAAAAATCTGGTCGGCTGGCTTCCGGCCACCCCGGTGAAGCTCCAGCCGGTTGTCGACAGCGCGCTACCACCGTTGAGCGGCGGTACAGGCTGGATCAACAGCGCACCGCTCGCCAGCGAATCGCTCAAGGGCAAAGTGGTACTGATCGATTTCTGGACCTTCGACTGTATTAACTGCCAGCACACGCTACCGCACGTGCGTGAGTGGGCGGAAAAATATCGGCCGCAGGGGCTGGAGGTGATTGGGGTACATACGCCAGAATATCCGCATGAGAAAAATTTCAGCGCGGTGCAGGAAGCGGTAAAGAAATGGCGAATAAGCTATCCCGTCGTCACCGACAATAATTACCAAATCTGGAGCGCTTTTGGGAATCAATACTGGCCGGCCCACTATCTTTTCGACGCTCGTGGGCAGTTACGTTATACCTTTTTTGGCGAAGGGAATTATGCCGAGCAGGAGTCTGCAATTGCGCAACTATTAAAAGAAGCCAGGGCATGAATGAATAAAATAAGGGCGGCACCTGCGTGTCGCCCTTTATTCATTTTCACCCGAAAGTAAAATTACTTCTGGGATGGATCGAATTTAACGGCATCAATGGCCATATCATCGATAACCTGTTTCAACGTATCCAGCGTCAGCTGAGCGTTGGAATTAGACAGGTCTTTACCCTCACCTTTACGTACCACTTTAATGACCGGTTTATTCGTCGCCGCGTCAATCAGTTCGCCTTCAAAATAGAGGTTGGTATTCATGGTACGGTGGCCGGTCGCCGCTTCAGTACCCGCAACCACCATCGCGATAGGGATCACTTCGTAGAACTGCAGGCCTTCTTTGCTGGAGTCAACGGCGGTAATCGCACCGCGGAAGATCAGGCTATGCGGGCCAGCCTTCGTCGCCAGCGGCTTACGCTCACTGATGGCTTTTTTCAGCTCGGTATTGGTGTAGTTCAGAATGTCGGTCAGCGCTTTCTGCCCAACCTGCGTCGTCGGCTTCGGTACCGGGTAGTAGGTTACCGGGTTGTAGACAACGTTGGCGTAGTTAGCCGGTTTGTAGTCCGGAGAGATCCAACGCAGTTCCGTTTTTCCTGACGCCGTGGTGGCTTCCTTCAGGCCAGAATAATCTTTTAAAAATCCTGAATATTGCTCGGGAGTGGTGGTCTTCGATGCACAGCCCGCTAATACCAGAACGCCCACAAGGGCCGCCGCTTTGAAAAACGCTTGAGTACGCATGAGAATAATCCCTGATAAATGCACAAATGCCAGTAAGTTATAGCAAATGAATCAGGAGTTTGTCGCGGCAAAAATGGGGTGGGCTCTCATTATTCGCAAAAACGATTCACAGTATAACGGGCTTGCGCCCGTTATATAGATACTAGTTATGATTTCTTGCGTGCCAGCAGGGTGGCGAAGCGTAATTTGATGCGATTACCGTTTTCATCGGTACGATGAAGTTCGCCGACGTCCTCGTTATATTTCAGCAAATCCCACCCTTCGTAATAGTTTTTCAGCTCACCGGCTTTAAAAGCAAACGGGAAACCGACGGTGCAAGGGAAATCGTCGGTATCCATTGCGGCGACAATCAGGTTGTAACCGCCCGGTTTGGTGCAGCGCTGCATATTGGGGATCAGACGCGGGATGGTGCTCGACTCCAGGAACATCATCACCACCGTGGAGAGAATGAAATCATACTCACCGTCAAAGGTCAGCGTGTTGAGATCTTTCACCGCCGCCTGCAGGTTTTCCAGCCCTTCCGCTTCGCGAATCGACAGCAGGTTCTGGATGCTCATCGGGTTCTTATCCCACGCCGTCACATCGTAGCCGTTTGCCGCCAGATAGAGGCTGTTACGCCCATTGCCGCAGCCAAGATCCAGCGTTTTTCCCGGCGCAACCTGCGTTGCTGCATACAGCACGTCGGAATGAGTACGGGTCAGGCCATATTTTTCGGTGAAGTAGTTTTCGTCACGAGTGGTCATTGTTCATCCTTCGGTTTTATCAGCGTTGACGGAGCAACACGGGTCAAAAGTTTACCCTGAAGCAGCAACAGCAGCGTTTTAATCAGCAGCAGGCCAATCACGATATTGGTGAAAATAAATAGCGGCAGCGCCAGGTTATGGAAAAAGCCAGAACCGCTGGCGTGGCCAAGATGCAGCCCAGTGGAAGCCAGCGCGGAAATACCGAACGAGAAGCTCCAGAACGAGGCGTTAAATGCCTGGCGTAGATACCAGGGCATCAGGCGCAGCATAAATAGCAACTGCAGCAGGCCGTAGCCGAACAGCATTTTGGCAAACACATCCGCATGGCCGCCGTTGATACTCAGCCAGGCGTTACAGGCCACCAGCGCCGGGGCCAGTTGAATGCCGAGCGAAGTACGTAACGGCACGGAGAGCACCCCGCCGCTGCGTAAGCGCTGGACGATGGCTGGCTCGAGCGTAATCCACGAGATAACCCCTGCGCCAAGAAATACCAGCCCGGCGTCGTTAAAGCCCAGCGCCCCGCAGGCCATCGCGCTAATAAAGTTGTTAGCAACGGTAGGTAAATAGAGCCCCGGCGTGGTGGCATCCGCCGGATGCTCACCGCGCCACAGCCCGGCGGTTTGCCAGGCCGCATAGCTAAGCTGGAGCGTGACGCCAATTCCAAACAGCGCTAGCGCCAGCGTTCTTGCCCACGGCGTGACACCAATGGCTACCAGCATAGTCGTCGCCGGAAACAGGCTGACAAAGCTGCTGGCGATGGGATGATGCATCTCCTGCCAGAGGCTATACGGAAAGCGTACCGCCCGCATCAGAAAAGCCAGCGTCAACAACCCCCACATCACGATAGCAAGCACCACCAGCGCATCGCCAATGGTACGACTTACCGGCAGAATGGTGCTGGCGTAACGCCAGGCGAAGCCCATTCCAATGGTACCCAGAACCATCCCAAAGTAGCCCACGGGCAGATTAAGCACCCGAGCTTCATTCTCGTTATTATGCATTTAGTTTAATTAATCAAATTTTGTTAAGTTGCATTTTAAATGATTCTTTAATGACACGCTAGCGCGAAAAGGAAGTATAGATAAGCTTCACGCCAAGAATGCCCAGAACCGTTGCAGAAGTACGGTCTACCGCGCCTTTTATGCGCAGATAAACGCGACGCGGTTTTTCCGCCGACAGCACCAGCGCCACCAGCGAGTACCAGCCCGCATCAATCACAAAGCTCATTACCGGCACGATGTAGTAAAACGCGGTCGGAATATTGGCCGGCAGCAGCGCGGTGAAAATAGAGGCAAAAACAATCGCCGTTTTAGGGTTGCTCAATTGGGTGAGCAGGCCATCACGAAATGCTTTCCACAGGGAAATTTCCCGTTTTTCGCCCCCTACTGCTACCGCCATTGGCTGGCGCGCGCCGCGGAATATTTTAATTCCCATCCAGATAAGGTAGGCTCCGCCCGCAATTTTAAGGCCGATAAACAGTTCCGGCACGGCGTTAAGCACCTTTTGCAGCCCCAGCATCGCCATCATCGCAAACGTCGCGGCGCCAACGCCGGTGCCCAGCGCTGTCACCAGACCATGCATACGGGAATGCACCACGGCGGTTCGCGCCACGTAGATAAAACTCGGGCCGGGGCTCATTACGCCCATCACTAATACGGCTGCAATCGCTATCAGACTGGATAAAAGCATCGCTCCCCCTGGAGGCTCCTGGTATTGAAGGTCAAAATGGATACCCCGTTATACTTCATTTTTCTGCCGCGCATAAAGATAGGCCGTCGCCCGTGATATTCCCAGATGCTGCGCCACGGTATCCATCGATTTACGTAGCGCGAGCAAACCTTCCGTTCGCAGCGCCTGAATCACCGCTTTTCGATCATCAGGGCTCAGCGAACGCGCGGTAGTGGCTCGCTGGGCGGCGAAGCGGTCAATGCGCTGGCGAATCATCTCCAGCCCCGACGGTTCCAGATGTTCCTCAACCGGCGCGCTGTCCACTGCGGTAAACTGCGTCAGCGCGCTTTGCATCCCACGAAACAGCGTCATGTCGACGTTCAGGCATAGCGCGGCAACGTACTGCCCCGAGGTATCTTTAATGCCGATTGACGTGCTTTTCACCGGGCGACCGTCGGCAAACTGGTTGGCGTAGTTGGCCACCACCGACGGAAAATCCGCTGAGGCGATGCGCGCCAGTCCCATTTCCGTCGTGGGTTCTCCCACCTCGCGGCCGGACAAATTATTGTGGATCGCCAGTATCGAGTGTTCCGGGTGTGTCAGGTCATGCACCACCACTTCGCAGAACGGCGAAAAGGTGTCGCTGAGCCCTTTGGCAATGGTCTCAATCTGGTTCAGCAGGGAGTGGTCTTCATCATTTGCCATCTGTTTTGCCTTGTCTTCCATAAGATGAACGCCGCCTGCCAGCACAGGCGACGGAGTATTAACCAGCCAGCAAGGCCGCATAGCGGCTGATATCCACGTTGCCGCCGCTGACGATAATCCCCACTTTTTTCCCGCGCAGCGCTGCTTTACGCGCTCGTGCGGCAGCGAAGCCGAGACAACCGGTTGGCTCTACCACCATTTTCATACGCTCAGCGAAGAAGGCCATCGCGGAAATCAGTTCGTCGTCGCGGGCGGTCAGAATGTCATCGACGTTTTGCTGAATTAACGGGAAGGTGAGCGCCCCGAGATGCTGTGTTTGCGCGCCATCAGCGATGGTTTGAGGCGTATCGATATGCACGATGCTGCCGCTGCGGAAAGATTGCTGCCCGTCGTTGCCCGCCTCTGGCTCGACGCCGTAGATCAGGCACTCCGGCGACAGATGGCGCGCGGCCAGCGCCGACCCCGAGAGTAAGCCTCCGCCGCCGAGGCAGACAAACAGCGCATCCAGCGGGCCGACCTCTTCAATCAACTCTTTCGCCGTCGTACCCTGCCCGGCAATCACGTGTGGGTGGTCATACGGCGGGATCAGCGTGAGCCCATGTTGTTTTGCCAGATCGCGGCCTATTTGCTCGCGGTCTTCGGTATAGCGGTCATAAGTGACAACTTTCGCACCGTAGCCCTTCGTCGCCGTCACTTTGACCGCCGGCGCGTCCAGCGGCATGACAATGGTCGCCGGAATACCCAGCAGCTTTGCCGACAGCGCAATGGCCTGGGCGTGGTTGCCGGAAGAAAAAGCGACTACGCCCGCGGCGCGCTGCTCAGGGGTAAACTGCTGAAGCGCATTCATTGCACCGCGAAATTTGAAGGCGCCCATGCGCTGATAGTTTTCGCATTTGAAGAACACTTCTGCACCAAACTCGTCGTTCACCGTCCGCGATGTCATTACCGGCGTCCGGTTGGCATAACCCGCAATACGTTCCGCCGCTGCCACCACATCGCCATAGTCAGGAAGCTTTTGTTCACTCATCTCATTACCTCAATACACTTTGTATCAATTAATACATTTTGTTTAATGATGGGTTATACACCTCTTCAGCTTTCACCACCACTGGTTCACTCCACTCTCGCGATGATTTGCTACATTTACTTTATCTGCTTAGCCAGCGAGGCCAGGATGAAAAAATATCGTCTCAGCGATAAAACGCGCAGCGTGCAAATTGGCGAACCCGGCGCCAGAGAGAGCGTGGTGGTGCGCCAGATTATTGCGCTGCAGGATTTTGCTGATGTCACCGTCGGCACACCCGGCGGCTGGGTGGAGAACGAACTGGCGCTGAGCCACGATGGCGAATGCTGGATTTATGATGAAAATAGCCTGGTCTATGCCGGGGCCAGAATCACCGAAAACGCGAGAATTACCGAGCCGTGTGAAATCAGCCATCAGGCCGAAATTGGCGGCAACGCGTGGGTGCAGGCCAGCCGAATTAGCCACCATGCGCGAGTCAGCGGCGATGCCACCGTGCACGATTCACAGGTTCACGGCTACTGCCACCTGTTTGGCTACGCCCATATTGCCGAGCAGTCGCAGGTCGTCGGCGCCCGAGGCTTAACCGCCGACAGCGAACAGGTGCTGCAAATCTACGATGCCGCCCAGTTGCGACACTGTCGGGTTGTACATCAGGCGCAAATATACGGCAAAGCCTTGCTGGTTCATGCCTTTGTTGAGCATCGGGCTGAAGTCTTCGACAACGCCCGGTTAGACGGCAACGAAGAGAACAATATCTGGGTGTGCGACTGCGCCAAAGTCTACGGCCACGCGCGTATTATCGCCGGGCGCGGCGAGGATGAGATCCCCACCTTGCGCTACAGCTCGCAGGTGGCGGAAAACGCGGTGGTTGAAGGCAACTGCGTGTTGAAGCACCACGTGCTGGTCGGCGGCAACGCGCACTTACAGGGCGGGCCAATTTTGCTCGACGATCATGTGCTTATTCAGGGCGATGCGCGGGTCATTGGCGATGTGCTGATCGAGTATCACATTGATATCACCGATAGCGTGGTGGTGGAGGCGCTGCCGGGAGAGGCGATTCATCTTCGCGGGCGTAAAGCGATAACCGGGGCGCAGCGAATTACCCGCACCCCGCTATTCGGTGCGTTATAGCGTGGTGGCGTCGACAATCCGCGCATAGATATTCTGGTCGTGATAAACGCCGTTGAGGAACTCTGCCTGGCGTAAGCACCCTTCGAGTTGAAAACCGTTGCGCAGCGCCACCTGGTTGCTGCGCAGGTTATCTACCCGGCACTTGATCACAAAGCGGCGAATTTCTCCCCGCTCGGCGTAGTAGCGAATAAACGCCTGTAGCGCCGCCGACAGCGTCCCTTTCCCCTGCGCATCCTCATCCAGCCAGTAGCCGATATAGCCCGTCTTATTCGAGGGTTCGATCTGGTTGAACGACAGCACGCCTGCCATCTGGTTATCGACAAAAATCAGGAACATTTTGGCGATGCCGCGCTGATGCAGCATCATATTGCCCTGCACGTTCTGACGGGAATCCTGTTCGCTGTTGACGTACTGCGGCCAGTTCAGCGTCTGCTGGAGCCACACTTTGTTGCGCTGCACCAGTTGGTACAGCCCCGAAACGTGGCTTTCATTAACGGCCTGGAGGGTGACGGTGTCATTGACGGTGATGGTTTCGGTGGCGGTCATTCTCAATTCTCAGCAAGTGATCGTAGGCCTGATAAGCGCAGCGCCATCAGGCATAACGGCGCAGAGTGCCGGATGGCGGCGATGCCTTATCCGGCCTACATGACGACAGCGAGGTTATTTCATTACGCGGTCGTCAACGTACTGACGTTTATCCGGCGCTGGCGGGAAGTACTGATACAGCCAGGTTTCGCTGATGGCGTCGCCGCGGCAGCGCAGGAACAGGCGCATATCCACCGGGTCGGTCGAATCGGACGTTGGGTACCAGTCAAACAGAATGCGATAGCCGTCAAACGGTTCAACGTAGAGGATCTCAACCTGCTTCGCTTCCCCGCTGGAGAGCGTAATCACCGGCTCAATCCCCTTCGGTGCGGCCGCTTTCAGGTCGCCGCCAACAAAATCGATAGCGAAACGACGGGACCATTTTTCCGGGTAATGCTCGCCCGGTGCCCAACCTTCAGGGAAGCTGCCCATGCCGGTGCGGGTCGCCAGTACGCGCGCCAGCGGAGAACGTACCGGCGGCATCGCGCTCCAGTACAAGCGGTAGCTAAAGTTCAGCGTATCGCCCGCCTTCATCGGTTTTTCCGGCTGCCAGAAGCAGACGATGTTATCGAGCGTTTCGCCAGTGGTTGGGATCTCCATCAGGCTGACCGCCCCTTTGCCCCACTGATTGCGCGGCTCAACCCACAGGCTTGGGCGTTTGTTGTACCAGCCCATCACGTCCTGATAGTGGGTAAAATCGCGGTCGAGCTGCAGCAGACCAAAGCCCTTCGGGTTTTTATCCTGATAGGCATTGAACTGCAGCTTCTGCGGGTTATTCAGCGGACGGCAGACCCACTCGCCGTTGCCAAGCCACATCGCCAGGCGGTCGGAATCGTGAATTTGCGGGTGGATAGTGTCGCAGACGCGGCGCTCGTTATTGCCGCAGCTGAACATGCTGGTCATCGGCGCAATGCCGAGCTGCTTAATGTCTTTGCGCGCATAGATATGGTTTTCCACATCCATGATCACCTGCGCTTTTTCGCAGTGCACCACGAACTTGTAGGCCCCGGTGACGCTGGCGCTATCCAGCAGCGCGTAGACGGTAAAGGAGGTGTCGCCCGGCTTCGCGGTTTCGAACCAGAAAGAGGTGAAGTCCGGGAACTCCTCCAGCGAATCGGTATAGGTATCAATCGCCAGTCCACGCGCAGACAGGCCGTACTGATAGGTGCTGTCTACTGCGCGGAAATAGCTCGCGCCGAGGAAAGCAACGATATCGCGACGCGCCAGCTCTGGCGCTTTAAAAACGCGGAAACCGGCGAAACCGAGATCGGTTTGCCCTTCCAGCTGTTTAGTGTCAACACCGGCGTCGTTGTACTGGAACAGCTCCGGGCGGAAGTGAATTTCACGCGCCTGATGGCTGGCGGGATCGAGCGAGAACATCCGTACGCGGCGGCGGAAACCCATCCCCACGTGGAAGAACTGCACGTCCAGCTGGCGCTCTTTGACGTTATTCCACAGCGAATGTTCAGCGTCGTACTGGATGCTGTTATAGGCCTGCGGCGTCAGGTTAGCCAGGGTATCCGGCAATGGGCGCGGTGCGCCGCTCCACGGCTGACGCGAGAGATCGTGCGCCATGGATTGCAGTACGCCGAAATCAAAGCGACGCGTCTGGCCGTCGGCAATGCCGGAGTCCTCTGCCATCGCGGCCTGGGAGAAGAGCGATGCGAAACCGGAAGTCCCGCACACGGCGGCAACAGCCATTGAAGATTTAAGAAAGTGTCTGCGATTCATGCCTGGCAAAGCGTCCTTTTAAAGTCGGAATGCTGCAAAATGAAAACGGCGTTATTGCCGCCCACTCTAGACAAAATTGATTGATAATCCAATTGCTAGCGCAACAAAATCTGTCAATCCAGACTCACATGATGCTTCATTACGCGTTTGAACAGCGCCAGACGCGCGCGCATAAAGCGATTTTCCACATGGAACCCGCCGTGCTTGCGTAAACCGATGCGCAAAAGCCGGTCGCGACCGCGCACGCAGGCGGGCCAGCGCACCGGCCCCGCCAATACGGTATGGCTCGCACTGGCGTCACGGGCGAAGCTGACCCAGTAGTCAGCGACCTGAGCCGCCATCTGAAGATCGCCTGGCGTGACGTAGTCGCAGGAGGGCGTTATCTGCCCCAATGTATCAAAGACATAGGGCACCTCATTGCCATGCCACGCGCCGTGACGATAGGTGTCGTGCTCGGCCTCGGCAACATAATCAAACCAGTAACGCCAGCAGGGCTGATTCACCCGCTGCTGCGCCTGCATCACCACGTAGCCCAGGGTAGTAAACGCCATATCCCGGCAAACCTGACGTCCTAGCTCTTCATCTCCCTTCACGCCTGGATAGAGCAGCTTAATCAGCCCCAGGCCCAATCGGCGCTCGCGGCGCAATTTCTGAATTTGCCCGGCTAAATCCACACCAAATACCGCCATCACGCTGGCTTCATCGCTGTTGGAGCCGACAAGTACCGGCATGGCGTGCTGCTTTCCGGCAAAGAAAACGTCGAGCATTGGCTGCGGCAGCACCGCATCACCAACAATCGGGGATGGGCCAATATTATGGGGTGCAGTGAGCGGCCAGAATGCCTCGGCGGGAATCTCTCGCAGAGAGTGCGCCGTGGCGTTCGGCAAATTGAAGTGTTCGGCCAGCCGCTCGCCGCGAGCCAGCGCGTCGTCGCGCGGTAGGTCAGGCAAGGTATAGCCGCTTTGAATGATGGCTTTGTGGAACAGACCGTTAGCTTTCGGTGAGGTCATTAGCGACAAGACGCTACGCGCCCCGGCGGATTCGCCAAATAACGTGACGTTGTCACGATTTCCACCGAAGGATTCGATATTCTCCTGAACCCAGCGCAGCGCGGCGATTTGATCCATCAGGCCAAAATTGTACAGCCGTTCGCCGTCTTCGCCCTCCAATGCAGGATGGGCAAAGAAGCCCAGGTGGCCGAGTCGGTAGTTGAGCGTGACCACAATCACGTCGCGTTGCGCCAGCGCCTTGCCATCATAAGGCGGCAGACCGCCTGAACCAATGGTAAAACCGCCACCGTGCAGCCAGACCATGACCGGCAGCGGCCCCTGGCGTTCAACCGGTGCCCAAACGTTCAGATAGAGGCAGTCTTCAGAAAAACGACCGGGATCGCCGCCTCCCAACTCCTGACAGTACTCCGCGCTCTGCCAGCAGGCGGCGGAAAACGTATCCGCCTGAAACACGCCCTGCCACGGCGAAAGCGGCTGTGGCGCGCGCCAGCGCAGCGGGCCCACCGGCGGCGCGGCGTAAGGAATGCCGCTCCAGCGGTACACATCTTCGTCCACGACGCCCGTTAACGTCCCTTGCCGGGTCTCCACCCGCGTTGCGCTATTCTGCATTCACTCTTCATCTCGGTTTTCTACACTGCTATGCAGAGTACCTGTTTCAGAGCAGACCGCAACGACGTTTGCTACGCAGCGACGCCTCCTCATACAGACTGAATTCGTCCAGTACCTGGCGACCCAGCGCCGATTCAAATGCGTCTCGGCTGGCGTTGCCGTGCGTACGCGTCTGCCCATCGCCGCCCAGATTCGACTGGAAAATCCCCGCTGCGCTGACCGGCAGAAAATCTTCATAGGTGATCGGCTGGGCGATAATCCAGCCGCGTTCGATAAAGGGCTGGGGATCATCACCCGGATGAATCGCCTGTCGATGGGCATCGCCGGTCGGCGTTAAGCGATAGCGGAACCAAGCTAGCCCCTGCTGGCGCAGTAAGAATTCGCTATCCGGGAAGGCTTTGAACACCTCTTGCAGATGCTGCTGGTGACTCAGGTTATCTTTGCCCACGCCCGCTTCGCTCAGCAACTTGTCGTACAAAGCCCGGCCCTTGGGGGTAAGCGCAATTCCACGCTGCTCAATTTCACCGAAACGTGCGGTGTGCGTGCCGCTCGACTCACCAGCAAACTGCACCGGTTCCTCCAGCGCTTTAAAGCTGGTCTGCCGTAGCAGCAGCGGTACCGAGCGGCGCGGCGGGCCTTCAATCACCGCCTTCGGTTCAATACCGTAGTCGGACATCAGTTCCTGAGCGCGGTCAATATCCAGCGTGCGCGGCGTGAGGTGGTTAATGTGGCAACCGGGGAAGCAAACCACGTCGGCAATCAACCGGTGCTGCTGGTGCAGCGCCTGGTAGGTTTCTTTATCTACGGTGGTATGTCGATGCCAGCGGAATGTCTCCAGCGCTTCACGCACAAACTCCTGCGCCTGCGGTGTGGTCAATCCGCCCTGATCGTCATGGAGATCCATCAGCGCCCGGCAGCGCGGGGTAAAGATATCGCGCTGGGTGAGGATTTGCGCGGCTTTCTGGCGCAGTGCCGGGTCGTCAATCAGCTCAAGGCGTAATAAAGAAGTGAAGATACGGAACGGGTTGCGCTGCAGCGCCGCATCCTCTACCGGGCGAAACGCCGTCGAATGTACCGGCACGCCAGCCACCGACAGATCGTAATAGCCCACCGGCGACATTCCCATAATGGCAAACATCCGGCACAGCGTAGAGAGCTCCTGCGCCGTGCCAACACGAATCGCGCCGTGCCGTTCAACGTTGAGGCGCGCCAGTTCGTCCGCGTTAGCCAGTTGTTCATACAGACGCGTGTTATTTTCCAGCACCGCCAGATTGACGTCAGCCACTAATGCCAGCAACGTCCCATATTGCGGAACTTCTTGCTGATACATCGCCGACATCGCTTGTGAAAACTCTTCCCGAATATCATCTGCCGAAAGGGTGTGCGCCATGATGCCATGTCTCCTGTGGATATAGTTGCAGTGTAGAAAAGGCCATGGCGCTATGCGGTAAGAATTTACAAACTGTGATCGCGGCAACTGCCTGAACTTATTGAGTGAATGGCGAATTACATAACCATAAGTTATCTAAAAAGCACCTTAAATTCACTTTAAATTAACAATATATTTACACACACTGTTTACGGCAATAATAAAATACCCTACACGGAGCCACCTATGAGCACTAAATGGTCACCGCAAGAAGTGATTCATCGGGATTACAACAATCATCCCCCGGCCTACGCCCCTGGCTATAAAACCAGCGTGCTGCGTTCACCACGTAATGCCCTGATTTCACTGCAAAACTCATTATCTGAAATTACCGGCCCGGTCTTTTCGCAGCAGGATCTCGGCCCGCTGGATAACGACCTGATCCTCAACTACGCCAAAGATGGCCTGCCCATTGGCGAGCGGATTATCGTTCATGGCTACGTGCGTGACGGCTTCGGCCGACCGCTGAAAAACACGCTGGTCGAAGTGTGGCAAGCCAACGCAGGCGGGCGTTACCGTCATAAGAAAGACCAGTATCTGGCGCCGATTGACCCTAACTTTGGCGGCTGTGGACGCGTGCTGACCGACGAAAACGGCTACTACTTCTTCCGCACCATCAAGCCCGGCCCGTACCCGTGGCGCAACCAGGCGAGCGACTGGCGTCCTTCACATATTCACTTCTCCATTTTTGGTGAAGCCTTTGCCCAGCGCCTGATTACCCAGATGTACTTTGAGGGTGACCCGCTAATCAAGCAGTGCCCTATCGTCAAAACCATCAATAACGATGATGCCGTTCGCACGCTGATCGCGGAGCTGGATACCCACGCCGCCGTGCCGCTCGACTGTCTGGCCTATCGTTTTGATCTGGTGCTGCGGGGTCAACGCGCCACGCTGTTTGAAAATCGCACCCAGGGGGCTGCACGATGAAAGATTATTTACCGGAAACCGCCTCGCAAACCGCAGGCCCTTATGTGCATATCGGCCTGGCTCCGGACGCTGCGGGCTTCCATATCTTCGAAAAAAACTTCGGCTCGACGCTTGCCAACAGCCATACGCCAGGCGAACGCATCGCCATTGAGGGGCGCGTGTTTGATGGTTCCGGCACGCCGGTGCGCGATGTGTTGATTGAAATCTGGCAGGCCAACGCCGCCGGGCGCTATAACCATGTGGCAGACCAGCAGCAGGAAAAAGCGCTGGATGAGGATTTCCGCGGCTGGGGTCGCGCCTGCTCTAACTTTGACAGCGGTGTGTGGCGCTTTGACACCATTAAACCCGGCCAGGCCGTGGGCCGCGACGGACGCATGATGGCTCCGCACGTCAATCTGTGGATCGTGGCGCGGGGGATCAATATCGGCCTGAATACGCGGATGTATTTCTCCGACGAGCAGGAGGCGAATGCCAAAGACCCGGTGCTAAATCTGATCGAATGGGAAGTGCGCCGCAAGACGTTGATTGGGCATAAAGAGACGCGCGGCAACGAGACGGTGTACCGTTTCGATATCTATTTACAGGGTGAGAACGAAACGGTGTTTTTCGATCTGTAAGGTGGGTGCGCTTTGGCCCGGCGTCGCGTTGCTCGGCCGGGCTACCTATCGCAAAGTAGCCCGGTCGAGCAACGCGACGCCGGGAACTTCTCCAAATACAACAAACCGCTTGTCTGTTAAACCGCACAAATGTTAATAATAATTTGCTAGCAAGTTATCAAATTTAAACAACATCACTTGTCACCCGTACCGCTCTGTTTTTAACATCGCCTATGGAAAAAAATGCTCTCTTTAGTCAGCGCATTCGTCTGCGCCATCTGCACACATTCGTGGCCGTCGCCCAACAGGGAACTTTGGGGCGCGCGGCTGAAACCCTTAATTTAAGCCAGCCAGCGCTCTCCAAGACGCTCAACGAACTCGAGCAACTTACCGGTACTCGCCTCTTCGAACGCGGCCGTCTTGGCGCTCAGTTGACCCTCGTCGGCGAACAATTTTTAACCCATGCGGTGAAGGTGCTTGATGCGCTGAATACCGCCGGTCAGGCGTTAATACGTAAAGAAGGTGTTAACAATGATGTGGTGCGCATCGGTGCTCTACCGACGGCTGCCCTGGGCGTATTACCTGCCGTGATAGGCCAATTCCACCAGCAGCAAAAAGATGTGACGCTCCAGGTTGCCACCATGAATAACACCATGCTACTGGCCGCGCTGAAGTCCGGCGATATCGATCTGGGGATTGGCCGCATGTCTGACCCGGAACTGATGACCGGGCTGAACTATGAGCTGTTGTTCCTGGAATCATTGAAGCTGGTGGTACGCCCCGATCACCCGCTGCTGCATGAAAACATTACCCTGAGCCGCGTACTGGAGTGGCCGGTGGTGGTTTCACCAAAAGGCACCGTCCCGCGCCAGAATGCGGAGACGTTGCTGCAAAGCCAGGGCTGCAAAATGCCTGCCGGTTGTATTGAGACGCTCTCCGCCTCGCTTTCGCGCCAGCTCACCGTTGATTACAACTATATCTGGTTTGTGCCTTCCGGCGCGGTGAAAGACGATTTACGCCGCGGCGTACTGACCGCCCTGCCGATTGCGACGCAGGGCCAGGGAGAGCCGATTGGCATTCTCACGCGGGTGGACACCCCGCTTTCTTCCGGCGCACAGACGCTATTGAGCGCAGTACGCAAGTCAATGCCTTCCTGAAAAATCACACCGGCCCGTCGCCTGGCGGGCTAAGTGCCTTCGTTTTTCCGCGCTATTTTACTTTCTCTCTACGCAATTAATGCGAAATCATTTATTAACAATTGCGCAATGCAATTTAACAGATCTATCATATCCATAATTTAACCAAATGGTTCATTCTTGATTGCATACACAAACAAAATGCCTCATTTAGAAGCACGTTAGCATTTCATTCAAAACAAAAGCACAGCACAAAACACACCACATGGTTCAACTGTGCGCATTTTGCTGTTTTAAGGAGAAAGGTATGGCAACTGGCAACGTGCCACGAGGATTCCCACGAGTCCTGCAGTGGCTTCTTATCGCGCTGATGTTGATCGTCGGCCTGGCTATCGGTGTGCTGGGGGCGAAACTCGCCAGCGTCGGTGGCTCCTGGTTCTTTGCCCTGATGGGGCTGGTGATGGTGGTCAGCGCCATTCTGATTGCTCGTCAGCGTCGCGGCGGGATAGTGCTGTACGCGCTGGCGTTTATCGTGGCGATCGTCTGGTCAATCAGCGATGCAGGCTGGGATTTCTGGCCGCTCTTCTCGCGCCTGTTTACCTTTGGCGTGCTGGCGTTTCTCTGCGCCCTGGTGTGGCCGTTTATGTCGCACGTTCAGCCCGCCAAAAAAGGCCCGGCCTTTGGCCTCGCCGCCGTCATTGCCGTTGTGCTTTTGGTGAGCATGGGCGGTATGTTCAAGCCGCAAACGCTGGTTTCAGCCACCGAAGCGGTGCCGGTCAAACCGGTAGCGCCCGGCGATGAGCAGAAAAACTGGGAACATTGGGGCAACACCACCCACGGCGACCGTTTTGCCGCGTTAGACCAGATCAACAAGCAGAACATCGATAAGCTGCAGGTCGCGTGGGTTGCCCATACGGGTGATATTCCCCAGAGCAACGGTTCAGGTGCGGAAGATCAGAACACCCCGTTGCAGGTTGGCGACACCCTGTTCGTCTGCACACCGTACAGCAAAGTACTGGCGCTGGACGTTGACTCGGGCAAAGAGAAATGGCGCTACGATTCGAAAGCCACCGCGCCTAACTGGCAGCGCTGTCGCGGTCTGGGTTACTTTGAAGACACCCCTTCCGTTACCGCACAGGCACCGGCAACTCAACCTGCCGCCTGCCCGCGCCGTCTGTTCCTGCCGACCACCGACGCGCGTCTTATCGCTATCAATGCCGATAACGGTAAAGTGTGTGACGACTTTGGCGACCACGGCGTGGTTGATCTGAGTATCGGCATGGGTGATATCAAGCCGGGCTACTATCAGCAGACCTCTACGCCATTAGTAGCGGGTAATGTGGTGATTGTGGGCGGCCGCGTGGCCGATAACTTCTCCACCGGCGAGCCGCCGGGCGTAGTGCGCGCTTACGATGTACATAGCGGTAAACTCGCCTGGGCGTGGGACCCGGGTAACCCGAACCTGACCGGCCTGCCGCCGGAAGGGATGACCTATACGCGCGGTACGCCGAACGTCTGGTCCGCGATGTCTTACGACGCGAAGCTGAACCTGGTTTATCTGCCGACCGGTAACGCCACCCCAGATTTCTGGGCCGGTGAGCGTACCGCACTCGACGATAAATACAGCTCTTCTATCGTGGCGGTAGATGCCACCACCGGTAAAGTGCGCTGGCACTATCAGACCACCCACCACGACCTGTGGGACTTTGACCTGCCGTCGCAGCCGCTGTTATACGACCTGCCAGATGGTAAAGGTGGCAACACGCCGGTGCTGGTCCAGACCAGCAAGCAGGGCATGATCTTTATGCTCAATCGTGAAACCGGTGAGCCGGTAGCCAAAGTCGAAGAACGTCCGGTTCCGGCAGGCAACGTGCCCGGTGAGCGCTACTCGCCTACTCAGCCTTACTCCGTGGGAATGCCGATGATCGGCAACGAAACGCTGAAAGAGTCCGATATGTGGGGTGCTACGCCGGTTGATCTGCTGCTGTGCCGCATCCAGTTTAAAGAGATGCGTCATCAGGGTATCTTCACCCCACCAGGCGAAGACCGTTCTCTGCAGTATCCTGGCTCACTGGGCGGAATGAACTGGGGCAGCGTGTCGGTTGACCCGAACAACAGCCTGATGTTCGTCAACGATATGCGTCTGGGTCTGGCAAACTATATGGTGCCACGCGCCAATGTGGCGAAGAATGCTAGTGGTATAGAGATGGGTATTGTACCGATGGACGGTACACCGTACGGCGCAATGCGCGAGCGTTTCCTGTCACCACTGGGTATTCCATGCCAGAAACCGCCGTTCGGCACCATGTCTGCGGTGGATCTGAAGTCCGGGAAAATCGTCTGGCAGGTACCGGTTGGTACGGTTGAAGATACCGGGCCGCTGGGCATTCGCATGCATATGCCGATTCCTATCGGGATGCCTACGCTCGGCGCGTCCCTCTCGACTCAGTCTGGCCTGCTGTTCTTCGCCGGTACTCAGGATTTCTATCTGCGCGCGTTTGATACCGCAACCGGGAAAGAGATCTGGAAAGACCGTCTGCCGGTTGGCAGTCAGTCTGGCCCAATGACCTATGTGTCACCGGAAACTGGCAAACAGTACATCGTGATTAACGCGGGTGGCGCACGCCAGTCGCCGGATCGCGGTGATTACATCATTGCCTACGCGCTGCCGGATAGTCACTGATACTCGAACTACCGTGCGCGTATTGTGCCTGATGGCGCTGGCTTATCAGGCCTACGCTGCCTCGTCACCTTTACGGTGGCGAGGCTTATTTTTGCCAGGCCGGATAAGGCGTTTACGCCGCCATCCGGCAAGGCACTCGCTTAAAACGTTTCCCAGTTATCCGCACCTGCGGTTGCCGCCGCCGGGCGGGCCGGGTTAAACGTGGCTTTTGCCACCGCTTTCACCGTTTCAACGTGCGCACTGGACTGTAGGCGGAACGTCCCTACCGCTTCGGTTAAACGCGCTGCCTGTTCCTCCAATGAAGCCGCCGCCGCAGAGGCTTCCTCCACCAGCGAGGCGTTCTGCTGAGTGACGTTATCCATCTCGGTCACCGCCTGACTCACCTGCTGAATGCCGCGATTCTGCTCGTCAGAGGCTGCCGCAATCTCCAGCATGATATCGGTCACGCGTTTTACCGCATCCACAATATCGGTCATCGTGGTACCCGCACGAACCACTTCACCTGAGCCGCGTTCTATCAAGGTTACCGATTCACTGATCAGCCCCTCAATCTCTTTCGCTGCCTGGGCGCTGCGGCTTGCCAGCGTGCGAACTTCACTCGCTACCACTGCAAATCCGCGCCCTTGCTCACCCGCGCGCGCCGCTTCCACCGCCGCGTTCAGCGCCAGAATGTTGGTCTGGAAGGCAATGCTGTTGATGACCGAGGTTATCTCAGAAATTTTCTTCGAGCTGGTGGATATGCTGCCCATCGTCGACACCACGCCGGAGACCAGTTGGCCGCCGCGCGTTGCTTTACCCGAAGCGTCCTCCGCCAGCTTGCTGGCATGATGGGCGTTCTCGGCGTTCTGTTTCACCGTTGCGGCTAACTGCTCCATGCTGGCAGCTGTCTGTTCAATCGCCGCCGCCTGCTGCTCGGTACGAGAAGAGAGATCGGTATTGCCGGCGGAGATTTCACTGGTGCCGCGATAAATCTCTTCGGCCCCCTGGCGCACGCTGCCCACGGTCTGCACCAGCGAGTGCTGCATTTTTTGCAGATGACCGTTGAGCTGACCTATCTCGCTGCGCCCTACCGGTTCATCCGGCATCGTCAGGTCACCATTGGCAATCTGTGCAATGCGCACGCCCGCGCGCTGCAGCGGCAGGATCACCACGTTACGCAGGGTGGTAAAGGTGACGATGGTCATCAGCACCGCCAGTACAAACGCGCCAATCATAAACATCACGCCCAGTTGGGTACGGCCGTGGGCCAGTTCGGCAAGCTGATTGGCGCGAGCGGTACGAATCGTAATGACCTTATTGCGCACATCGTTGTACGCGTCGTCGAACGCGCGCGCCTGTTCGCTTTCATAGTTGATGATGGCTTCAAACATGCCGTTCTTTGCGTATTTCAGCATCGGCGCCATCCCTTCTAAATAGGCGCTGTAGCGTTGATTCATTTCGGCATCCAGCGCTTCATCCGCCTGCGTTTTCACGCTGCGATTGGCGTAGAGCTTGAACCCATCCTGGGAACGTTTAATTCGGTCTTCTGCCGCCGCCAGGTTTTTCTTCATGCTCTCCATTTCAGCAATACGGCTGTCCGCGCCCGCGTGGATCATCATGATACGGGCTTCACGCAGATAGTTGGCGCTGTCGGAAAGCCCCACGCGCACCTGCAGCTCCTGGGTAACGTCGCGCTGGTCGTTATCGGCCTTCCACATAAAATAGCCTGCCAGCCCTGAACTCAGCGCAAACAGCACCAGAATGCCGCCCAGCACCGAGCCGAAAAACGGCACCAGACGGATATGATGTAAGAAGCCGACCTTTTGTGCGCGACGCGGCTGCGCGGATTTTTTTTCCATGAGTGACTCTCTTGTACTTGAGGTAAGTAATAGAGTCATCGGCCATTAGCGCTGATTTGTTATCAGCAATGGTGCAAAACGCAAGGCGGGTCACACTTCGAAGAACCAGCGGGACGATCCCGCTGGTTGGGGGGAGGATTATTTATTGCCGAAATGAATGACGGTACGGATAGATTTCCCTTTGTGCATCAGATCGAACGCTTCGTTAATCTGGTCTAATGGCAGACGGTGGGTAATAAACGGGTCGAGCTGAATTTTGCCCGCCATCGCCTCTTCCACCATGCCCGGCAGCTGGGTACGGCCTTTCACGCCGCCGAATGCTGAACCGCGCCATACGCGACCGGTCACCAGCTGGAATGGGCGGGTTTTAATTTCCTGACCCGCACCGGCCACGCCGATGATAATGCTTTCACCCCAGCCTTTATGACAGCATTCCAGCGCCGAACGCATCACGTTGACGTTGCCAATACATTCGAAGCTGAAGTCCACGCCGCCGTCGGTCAGTTCAACGATCACGTCCTGAATCGGTTTATCGTAATCTTTTGGGTTGATAAAGTCGGTTGCGCCCATTTCACGCGCGAGGGTGAATTTTTCCGGGTTCATGTCCACGGCCAGAATGCGCCCGGCTTTCGCCTGTACCGCGCCCTGAATCACCGCCAGACCAATACCGCCGAGGCCAAACACCGCCACGGTATCGCCCTCTTTCACTTTCGCCGTGTTGTGTACCGCGCCGATACCGGTGGTCACGCCACAGCCCAGCAGGCAGACTTTATCCAGCGGCGCCTGCGGGTTCACCTTCGCCAGCGAGATCTCCGCACAGACGGTGTACTCGCTGAAGGTGCTGGTGCCCATATAGTGATAAATCGGTTCGCCGTTGTAGGAGAAACGCGTGGTGCCATCCGGCATCAGCCCTTTGCCCTGAGTGGCGCGAACCGCCTGGCAGAGGTTGGTTTTGCCCGATTTACAGAACTTACACTCGCCGCATTCTGCGGTATACAGTGGAATAACATGGTCGCCCGGCTTGAGGCTCGTCACCCCTTCGCCCACTTCCACCACCACGCCGCCGCCTTCATGGCCAAGCACCGCCGGGAACACGCCTTCAGGGTCATCCCCTGACAGGGTGAATGCGTCAGTATGGCAAACGCCGGTATGGGTGATTTTGACCAGCACTTCACCCTTCTTCGGCGGCGCAACGTCAATTTCCACAATTTTCAGCGGCTGACCTGGGCCAAACGCAACTGCAGCACGTGATTTCATAACTCTCTTTTCCATTATGGGGATTATTTTAAATAGGACCGAAGCAGGTGACCGACCTCAGCCATGCGCACCGCTCGCTGATCCGGCGTGGTTTCACCGCTGACCAGTTCATCTTTAAGGTGCATTTCAACCATCTCGCCCATCAGGCCGTTAGAGGCCCCGCGAATAGAGGCAATTTGCTGCAGGATGGTCAGGCAGGAGTCACCCGATTCCAGCGCGCGTTCCAGCGCTTCAACCTGCCCTTTAATACGGCGCACTCGGCTTAATGCCCGTTTTTTGTCTTCGAGTGAATGCGGCATAGCTCCTCCGATAGTATAGGGGGGTATACTATCAATCTCATTGTGTTGATGTAAAATAAATGTTTTATTTTTTTCAAATGCGCGAAAGCACATATCGTCAGCGGCGCGAATTTACGCTTCCAGAACAGTAAGTTTAGACGCTTATTACGGGGATGTGATAGACGGCATGCGCCGTTATCGTGATGTGCAATGGAATAAAACAGACTGGCCCGATAAGGGTTATCGGGCCAGGAGAGCTATCAGGACTGGAGCGTTGCCAGACGCGCAGCAAAGCCGACAAACACCAGGCCAATCAGGCTGTTACCGATTTTCGCCAGTTTTTTACGCGTTTTCACATAGCGCGTCACCAGCGAGCCGGAAACGATCAAGAAACTCAGGTAGGTGAAGCTCACCAACTCCAGTGTGACCGCGAGGATAAAGAATGCCAGGCCGGGGGTTGTCGCGTGAACGTCAATAAACTGCACGAAGAACGAGACGTAAAACAGGATCGCTTTCGGATTAGTGAGGCTCAGCGTTAACGCACGTTTGAAGATAGCGTGGCCCGGTTCTGCCGCTTCATCGTGTTCGGCATTTTTGCGCTTCAGGGTGCTGTAGAGCATCTTGCCGCCAAGATAGAGCAGATAAATGGCCCCAAGGTAGCGCACGATATTAAACAGCACCGGTGTGGTCTTAATCAGCGTGGCAACGCCCGCAAATGAGAGAGACATCAGAACGGCGTCGCCAATAAACACCGCGAGCGCCGCCATATAGCCTTTGCGGATACCGTGCGACACCCCGGTCTTCAGTACGAAGAAGGTATTCGGCCCCGGCACCAGAATAATAAAGATGGCCCCGAGCAAATAGGTCCAGTAATTAAGTACACCAAAATCTGCGAACACCCTGTTCTCTCCACTCATACGTCAGACATAAGACTTATGGTAGCGCAGAGCCCAGGGAGTTGAAAGCCTGTTAACGCTTGCGCGGCATCATGCGCAGCAGCGTATTGTCCTTCCAGAAATAGTGGTGCGCCAGCGCGGCAAGCGCATGCAGGCCAATCAGCCAGTAGCCGAGGTTGGCGAGGAACACGTGATAGTGCTTAAGCGTATCGACGAGGTCAAAATTCCCCTCTGCCGCGTGCGGCATGGTGAAACCAAACGCCAGCCACGGGTTACCACGGTTATACATCATGATAAGGCCGATCAGCGGCAGCGCGATAAACAGCAGGTAGATAGCCAGATGCCCCAGGTGCGCCATGCCGGTCATCATCGGCTTTGGCTTCGGCACGATCGGCGGCGCCGGGCGCTTCAGGCGAATCAGCAGACGCGCCACCATCAGCACCAGTACGCTGATCCCGCAGGACACATGGATCATGTTAATGACCGGGCGGTCGCTGCGGGGGAAAAACCCGCGTAACTCCATCGCCGCATAGGCCACCACCACCAACAGGAAAACCAGCCAGTGGATGGCAATTTGTAAGCGGGAATATTTATCGTTCATCGCCAAAATACTCTGAGAAGTAACATAAAAAAGCAAAATAGCCGCGATTCATTAAAATTTCATTAACTTTTTCAAATCGATACAAATTAAATTTTCGCGACAGCGTTGCCCTTCCAGCCCTGCTGAACTAAGCCTGGACAGGTGAAATACATAATCCAAACTTATTCATTGAATCGATCTGACGCACGCGTATTGGGCTGACATCCCATCACTGACAGGAGAGCACCATGAGTAAAATTGGCATTAACGGGTTTGGGCGTATTGGCCGTCTGGTTCTGCGCCGTTTACTGGAAGTATCCAGCAGTCATGAAGTGGTCGCGATTAACGATCTCACCTCCCCTAAAGTTCTGGCTTATCTATTGAAGCATGACTCCAACTACGGCCCGTTCCCATGGAGCGTTGATTACAACGATAATGCGCTGATTGTGAATGGTAAAACCATCACCGTTTACGCCGAAAAAGAGGCGCAAAACATTCCGTGGACCGCCCAGGGCGCAGAGCTGATTGTCGAATGCACCGGCTTCTACACCTCGACGGAAAAATCACAGGCGCACATTGATGCCGGGGCGAAAAAAGTGCTGATCTCCGCCCCTGCGGGCGACATGAAAACCCTCGTCTTTAACGTCAACGACGATACGCTGAACGCCAGCGATAAGATTATCTCCGTCGCCTCGTGCACCACCAACTGCCTGGCGCCAATGGCCAAAGCCCTTCACGATGCATTTGGCATTGAAGTCGGAACCATGACCACCATTCACGCTTACACCGGCACCCAGTCACTGGTTGACGGGCCGCGCGGTAAGGATTTGCGGGCCTCACGTGCGGCGGCGGAGAACATCATTCCGCATACCACCGGGGCAGCTAAAGCCATTGGTCTGGTGATCCCGGCGCTGAGCGGCAAGCTGAAGGGCCATGCCCAGCGCGTGCCGACCAAAACCGGCTCGGTTACCGAACTGGTCTCCATCCTGGGTAAGAAAGTGACCGCCGAGGAGGTCAACCAGGTGATGAAGAATGCGGCGCACAACAATGAATCGTTTGGCTATACCGAAGAGGAGATCGTCTCTTCCGATATTATCGGCACCCATTTCGGCTCCGTTTTCGATGCCACCCAAACCGAAGTGACTGAGGCGGGCGGCCTGCAACTGGTAAAAACCGTCTCCTGGTACGATAACGAATATGGCTTTGTGACCCAACTGATTCGTGTGCTGGAAAAATTCGCCAAAATGTAACGCCTCCGGCGGGCGGTATCATGCCCCCGCCGTCTTTCCGTCAAAAATGGTCGTCTGATTTTCGGTTGCTGGCATTTTGCCTGTCGCGGCACACTCGGCTTGCAAACACAACCGGAGAGTCCTATGAACTTCAGTCAATTACACCATCAACCTCAGCCTCTGCTTATCGCCAATATCTGGGATGTACCCAGCGCGCTGGCGGCCGAAAACGCCGGATATCAGGCGATGGCAACATCCAGCGCCGCCATCGCGGCCATGCTGGGCTACGCCGACGGTGAAGGCCTCGCTTTTGCCGAGCTGCGCTATCTGGTTAGCCGTATTCGCGCCTGTACCACATTGCCACTCAGCGTGGATATGGAAGCCGGATATGCCAACAGCGTGGACGGTATTGTTGAGAATTTGCAGCAGTTGGCGGCGCTTGGCGTGGTGGGAGTGAATCTGGAAGATAGCCGGGTTCAGGGCAGTGTGCGAAGTCTGGAGAACGCAGACCATTTTGCCCATCGGCTATTGGCGATCCGCAAAGCGCTCAACGCCAGTGGCTGTTCGCTCTTTTTAAATGTGCGTACCGATGCCTTTTTGCTCGGTGTAGCTGACGCATTGCAGGTGACGCTGTCACGCATAGCTCACTATGCGGCAAACGGTGCCGACGGGCTGTTTGTGCCGTGTGTCCACCGCGCGCAGGATATTGCCACGCTTGTCCAGCAAACCACCCTGCCGCTGAACGTGATGGCGGTTCCCGAACTGGCCGATTTCGCCACGTTGGCAGAACTTGGCGTACGTCGCATTTCCATGGGGAATGCGGTACATAGTGCAATACAAACCCGGCTAAACGATCTACTGTTAACCCTTCGCCATCAGCCGTCCTTTGCAGGAGTCTTCGACGATGAAAGTCACCGATAGCGCCCAGTGCGACACCTGGTACCAGGCGCTGCTGGCGCGGGCATCGGAGTATACCGGTGTGTTCTACGTCGGGGTAAAAACCACCGGGGTGTTCTGTATTTCGGTGTGTCGGGCACGAAAACCGAAGCGGGAAAACGTGGAGTTCTACCGTGATTTTAAGTCGGCGCTGGACGCAGGCTTTCGCCCCTGCAAGGTATGCCGCCCCACCGAAAACGCCTGTAGCGCGCCGGATTTTATCGAGCAGGCGCTTGAGCTGGTGCGGCAAACGCCGAAAGCGCGCGTCAGCGATACCCACCTTCGTGAACACCATATCAGCCCGGAGCGCGTACGACGCTGGTTCTTGCACCATCACGGCATCACCTTTCAGGCGTTCCAGCGGATGCAGCGGGTTAACGTTGCCCTGCAGGAGTTGAAAAGTGGGCGCAGCGCCACGGACGTGGCTTTTGATAGCGGATACGAATCGCTCAGCGGCTTCGGCTATACCTATAAAAAACTCACCGGTTCCTCTCCGGTAACGGTCCAACCTTCGCTGCTGATTCACCGCTTTACCACGCCGATTGGGCCGATGTTCGTCTGCGCCAGCGAACGTGGGGTGTGCCTGCTTGAGTTTGTCGACCGCCGAATGCTGGAGACTGAATTTAGCGATATCCAGCGCCTGCTGAATGCCCGCATTATCGCCGGGCAAAATGATCATACCCGGCAGGCGGAAAAAGAGATTGGCGAGTATTTTGCCGGGCAGCGTCGGCACTTCACCCTGGCGCTGGATACGCCCGGCAGCGACTTTCAACGCCGCGTCTGGCAGGCATTGTGTCTGCTCCCCTGCGGCGAAACCACCCACTATCAGGCGCTGGCCGAAGCGCTCAACAAACCCACCGCCGCCCGTGCCGTTGCGGCAGCCAACGGCGCAAATCGCATTGCTATCGTCATTCCCTGCCATCGGGTGATTGGCAAAGATGGCAGCATGACCGGCTACGGCGGCGGCATTGCCCGCAAGGCCTGGCTGCTGGAACACGAGAGCAAAATAGCCCGCGCGGAGAGATAATCCGCGCTTTATCAAACCGATTGAGGATGCCATGAACGCAACGCCCAAGGATCTCTTACTGACACGGATGGCCCAGGCAGCCCGCACGTCCACCACGTTCTCCCTCTGGCCCGGCGGCGATGCGCCGGGTGCCAGCACCAGTGGCGTAACGCCCACGCTGGAAAGCGACCACACCGGCAGCAGCGCGTGGGATCGCGCGGTCACCGGCGTTCGTGCACCGCAGATAACGGTATTTCAACCCGAGAATCCCAACGGCGTGGGGATTCTGGTGACGCCTGGCGGTTCCTATCAACGGGTGGTGCTGGATAAAGAAGGCACGGCGCTGGCCCCTGATTTTACCGCTCAGGGCTATACACTATTTGTGATGACCTATCGCATGCCGGGAGACGGTCACCAGGAGGGAGCCAATGCCCCGCTGGCAGACGTTCAACGCGCCATGCGCACCCTCCGCAGCCAGGCCGCCCGCTGGCAGATTTCTCCTGACAAAATCGGCGTTCTCGGTTTCTCCTCTGGCGGGCACGTGGCGGCAAGCCTTGGCACGCGCTATCTGGAGGAGGCCTATCCACCGCTGGACGAGATTGATGAGATTTCCGCCCGGCCTGATTTTATGGCGCTGGTCTACCCCGTTATCAGCATGGACGACGGCTTCGGCCACCCCGGCTCGCGCCGTGCGCTGATTGGCGATACGCCTGACCCGGCGCAGCGCGCGCATTACTCGCTGGAAAAACGTGTCGACCGTCAGGTGCCGCCAACCTTCTTGCTGCATGCGGTCGACGATCCGGCGGTGAAGGTGGAAAACAGCCTGGCGCTGTTTAATGCGCTGCACGCGCAGCAGGTGCCGGTGGAGATGCATCTGTTCGAACAGGGGCGGCACGGGTTTGGTATTCGCGATGCCGAGGGGTTGCCGGTAGCGGTGTGACCACGGTTGATGATGAACTGGATTGCGACGCCGGGAATAGTACTTAACCCTGCGTTTGCAAATACACCATCTGCGTTTGCAGGTATTCATTCAGCCCATGCTTGCCGTCCGCCCCGCCGATGCCGGACTTACGCCAGCCAGCGTGGAAACCCTGCATCGCTTCAAAGTTTTCGCGGTTGATATAGGTTTCACCAAACTTAAGGCCGCGTACGGCTTTCATCGCCTGGTTGAGGTCGCGGGTATAGACCGATGAGGTCAGACCGTAGTCACTGTCGTTCGCCATCTTCAGCGCCTCATCCAGCGTATCGAACATCACGACCGGCAGTACCGGGCCGAAGGTCTCTTCGTGCATGATGCTCATCTCCTGGCGCACGTCCAGCAGCAGCGTTGGCGGGTAGAAATAGCCTGCGCCCTCTACCGCTTTACCGCCCAGTACCACCTTCGCCCCCTGGGAAACGGCTTTTGCCACTTTTTGCTCTACACGCTCCAGCGCGGCGGCGTTAATCAACGGCCCCATGGCTATATCGTTGCGTTTTGCCGGGTCACCAAACGCGACGGCTTTCATCGCTTCACCCAGCTTGTTGACGAAGCTATCGTAAATCCCTTTCTGCACATAGACGCGTTCGGCGCAGTTACACACCTGCCCGGTGTTAATCACGCGCGAATCAACAATCGCTTTCACCGCCAGCTCAATATCGGCGTCGTCCAGCACGATCGCCGGCGCTTTGCCGCCCAGTTCAAGTCCCACTTTGGTGATATTTTTTGCCGCCGCTGCCATGATTTTCTCACCCGCTGCCACGCTGCCGGTCATGCTGACCATCGCCACCTTCGGGTTACCCGCCAGTTCCTGACCCACGGTTTCACCGCGTCCCAGCACCAGGTTGAAAACGCCTTTCGGCAGGCCAATTTTATGGACAATTTCAGCAAAGGCGATGGCGTTATTCGGTGTGAACTCGCTTGGTTTGATAACGATGGTATTGCCGGTAATCAGCGCTGGCGCCATCTTGCGGGCAATCAGGAAGAATGGGAAGTTCCACGGCAGAATACCGGTGGTCACCCCCAGCGCACGTTTAAAGACGAAGATATTTTCACCGGGGCGATCGCTTTGCAGGATCTCCCCCTCGTAACGACGCGCCCACTCGGCCATGTACTCGATATAGTCAGCGGTAAAGCCCACCTCAACCTCTGCCAGCTGTTGAATTTTGCCGCCTTCGGCAACGATCATCTGGCTAATTTCCGCCGCACGTTCGCGAATGCCTGCAGCAATTTTACGCAGCCATCCGGCACGTTCAATCGCTGGCAGCGCTTCCCAGGCAGGCTGCGCGCGTTCAGCGGCATCAATCGCTTGCTTCGCGTGCTCGGCATCGCCATCAGGAATACGGGAAAGACACGCTTCGGTTGCTGGGTTAATCACATCAATCCAGCTATCGCCCTGCCAGGTGACGAACTGACCATCGATATACATCGGGTGTTGCACGGGTGACGTCATGAGCTGCTCCTGTCTGTGTTAGGTCGTTAACAAGTAAAAATATTGTTAAATACATATACACTCTGGCAACTTTTCCAACCGATTATGTCTGTTTCTGTGAAGCCGCGCGAAAAGATAGCGCGCTAATTTTCCACAGGATGCGGCGCTGGTTTAGCCGAGGTTTATCGCGAAAGACCTATCATGTAGCGCAATGTTTTTTCTTTCTGGCTTTACTGAGTTTTAAAATGCGTAAAATACCCAGCGTGCTGGCATTTGCGTCGGCACTGCTGCCGGCCGCCTCCAGCTTTGCAGATGAGATAAATCTCTACTCCGTCAATACCGGCTCTTTTGTCTACCATATGAGCGGCAACCACGGTCAATATAACGAAAAATTTAATAACGACTTTTTCTCCATCGAACGTAAGTTCTCAGAAGATTCCAAATACAGTCTGCTGGTCGGAACGATGAAAAACAGCTTTGCTGATCGCTGCCTGTCGCTGGGCGTGCGTCGTGACTGGCTCCAGGGCAGCGGCCAGAATAAGGGCTGGACCTTTAAAGGCGTGTACGCCTATACCGGCGAGTTCTTTTTTGATGCCTTCAGCCACTGCGGGGATTCCGGCACTTACCACACGGCGAAAAAAATCACCGGCGTGGGCTTCTCTCCGTATATCTACCACGGGCTGCAGTACAACTTTACCGACTATTTCGGTATTGAAAGCGGCATCATTCTGCCGTCGATATTTGTGGTCAGCGTGCAGTGGAGTTTCCGCTAACCCGGCCAAGACGGCGGCCGGATTGGCGTCATGCCATCGAACGGTTGGCTAAGACCTGCTGAAGCTGAGGGTCGGTCGAAAGATGCTGCCAGGCGGCTTCAACTTCAGCGGGAATATCGACGTGGGCGATAAAGTCTTTTCCGCGCGGCCCGTAGCCCAGAGCATCATCGCGCAGGCGCGGCACCTCACCAAGTAGCAGCGACAGATAGCGCGATACTGGCCACAGCCCAACCGCAGGCTGGCGGTAGCTGACGCCTTCCGGCGTATTGAGCAGTTCCGGCACGTAGCCCGGATAGCTGAGCCAGCGCGGAGCGCTGTCAACGCCCTGCCAGACGCGGGTAAAGGTCGCCATCGTGCGGCGCTGCATGGTTGGGTCCTGCACCACCGTCACCGTCTGTGGATGAATACCCCTCTCTTCCATCACCCGACGGGTAAACCAGGCATTCTCACCACAGTTGGTAGACTGGTCTTCCACCACAATGCGCTCCCGCGGGATCTGCCAGAAGCGGTGGGCAATCTCCGCCAGTAGCGTAGCCTCGGCTTCACCATTGCAGCGAAGACTTTGATAGCGCGGGTGCTGGGCAATAGCCTCATAGAGGAAGTTCGTCGAATGACCAATGCCGCCGCTTATCAATAGCGAACCGCCGTGTTCGCTCACCAATTGACAGGCGGCCTCAATGGTTGGCATCACGGCATTACCCGCCATCACCACCCACTGCGTTTGTGAAGCCTGCGGCGGCGCGGCAAAATCATTTTGTGCCAGCCAACGCCCCAGTTCGTTGGCGGCGTTCAGCGTTTCCTGCGGTAAATTTGATACGTTCATCGCCTGCTCTACTCCCTTCGTCTCTACCAATTTGTAACAATCCTGAAATAACCAGAAACGTCTAAAAACGATAGGGTTGCACCTGAATAAAGCACTATTTAAAAGATGTTTTTCAGGATTTAAACCCATATCATTGCAAATTTTTAGTCAAAGCAAACAGAAATGGTTCTCATTTTTGCTCACAAATTTCAACAACAGGCTTGCCAAAAATAACGCCCATATCTAAGTTGCTTAACAAACACACAACCTTTTTCACAATCCAGGTTGCACCATTCAAACAAAAAAGGTGATACCTGATGTTAACCCAATGTGGCGGGAGTTATTCTTCATGACAATACAAGAAAGTAGCACCACGATCCTGAAAAAGAATAAGAGGGTCCTGATTGCGAGTCTGACCGGTAGTTCCATTGAATGGTTTGATTATTTTTTATACGGTACAGCAGCCGCACTGGTGTTCAATAAGATCTTTTTCCCGATGGTTGACCCAGTCATCGGCCTGATTCTCTCCTACCTCTCCTTCTCGCTCACTTTCTTTATCCGCCCGATTGGCGGCGTGATCTTTGCCCACATTGGCGACCGTATTGGTCGTAAAAAAACGCTAGTGCTAACCCTATCGCTAATGGGGAGTGCAACCGTGATGATTGGCCTGCTGCCGACCTACGACATGATTGGCATCTGGGCACCGATTTTACTCATTCTGATGCGTATTATTCAGGGGATTGGCATCGGCGGTGAATGGGGTGGCGCGCTGCTGCTGGCCTATGAATATGCGCCGGAAAAGCGTAAAGGCTTCTTCGGCAGTATCCCGCAGGCGGGCGTAACCATTGGGATGCTGATGGCGACCTTTATCGTCTCGCTGATGACCCTGTTCAGCGAAGAACAGTTCCTCTCCTGGGGCTGGCGCATTCCGTTTTTGATGAGCGCGGCACTGGTGCTGGTTGGCCTGTGGATCCGTAAAGATATCGACGAAACACCGGAATTTAAGAAGGTGAAATCGTCTGGAAATGTCGCTAAAGCGCCCCTGCGCGAAACCCTGACCCATCACTGGCGTGAAGTGATTATCGCGGCCGGTCTGAAGGTGGTGGAAACCGCTCCGTTCTATATCTTCTCCACTTTCGTTGTGAGCTACGCTACCACCACCCTGACCTATCAGAAGTCGCAGGTGCTGGAAGCGGTGACGCTCGGCGCACTGGTCTCTACGGTGATGATCCCATTGATGGGTCTGCTCTCCGATAAGATTGGCCGTCAGCGGATGTACGCGATTAGCGTCGTACTGCTGGGTCTGTTTATCGTGCCGTGGTTCCTGCTGCTCAACACCGGCACCACCTGGGGGATTACCCTCGCTACCGTTATCACCTTCGGGATTTTATGGTCACCGATTACCGCCGTGCTGGGTACGCTGTGCTCAGAAATCTTTAGCGCCAACGTACGCTATACCGGCATCACGCTGGGCTATCAGATTGGCGCAGCGCTGGCAGGCGGAACTGCACCGCTGATTGCGACTGGTCTGCTGGCGAAATACAACGGTGATTGGGTTCCGGTGGCCTGGTATCTGGCAACGACGGTGGCGATTTCTCTGACGGCGATTTTCTTTGCCAGCCGTCGAAAAAATCACGCGGCTGCGGTGAACGCGCAGACCAGTCAGATTTAATCCGTAGGCCCGATAAACGAAGCGCCATCGGGCAACATTGAGCACAGTGCCGGATGGCGGCTCCGCCTTATCCGGCCTATAACCCATCACATAGCAAACAAATAATCACCCTTCTGTAACATTTATTTTTCACATTCACTTGAATTATGGTTTTCAGCGAACGTAAAATCATTAGAGCTCTAATGATTATGAACGTATCGCCTATGGATAACCGTCAACTTAATTTTTCTCATCTCCTCTATCTCACCGCCCACCACTGGCGGCTGGCGGTAAACCGTCGACTGAAAGATCTGGGTATGAGCCAGGCCACATGGGTCGCCGTGGCCAGCATTGCGCGCAACGAACAGCCGCTATCGCAAGCTGAACTGGCTCAGGAGCTAGGAGTAGAAAGCGCCACCGTTGTGCCGCTGATTAACAAACTGGTCGAGGCCGGACTGGTCGAGCGAGTGCTGACCGAGCGCGATAAACGTAAGCGGCTGCTGGTCGCCACGCCAAAAGGACTTGAGCTTTATCATCAGGTGAAAGCCGTGGCGGATGAACTGCGCGAAGAGATTCTGACGGTGATTACCCCGGAAGAGCAAGAAATTACCCAACGCGTACTCACTCGACTGCTGCGCGAAGTGGAGAAAAAATAATGGCTCCACCGCGCCGCGACCCTTACGCCCCGCACGACTGGGCGCCCCACGAAAAACCGGCGATCCTCGGCTCCCCGTCAACGCCGATTCACAGCGCGCCAAAGCGTGTCGCTTACGGGATCGTCGGCCTGCTGGTCTGCCTCACCGGGGCGCTCGGCAACGCGGTCGTCACGGCCAATTTGCAAAACCTGCAGGGTTCATTTGCCGCCTGGTCGACGGAAATCGCCTGGCTGCCTGCGGTGTACGTCATGACCAACGTTTCCATTAACCTGTTGCTGGTGAAATTTCGCCAGCAGTTTGGTCTGCGGGCGTTTACCGAAGGCTTTCTGGTGCTCTACGTGCTGGTCACCTTCTTTCACCTGTTCGTCAACGACCTCAGTTCAGCGCTGATGGTGCGCGCCGCTCACGGCATGGTGGCAGCGGCGCTCAGTTCGCTCGGGATCTATTATCAGGTGCAGGCCTGGCCGGCAAAGCATCGCCTGAAGGCGTTGACCATTGGGATAACCGGTTCGTCGCTGGCGATCCCCATCGCCCGCCTGTTCTCCACTGAATTGCTGCAAATTGATGAATGGCGCGGGCTCTATTTCTTCGAACTGGGGCTCGCGCTGGTGTCGCTGGCCTGCGTTATCGCCCTCAAGCTGCCGCCGAGCGATCGCAAAAAAGTGTTCGAGAAGAAAGATTTCATCACCTTTATGCTGCTGGCACCCGGCATGGCGCTGATTTGTGCAGTACTGTCGTTAGGCCGCCTGGACTGGTGGTTTGAAGCACCGTGGATTGGCTGGTCGCTGGCCGGGGCGGTGGTGCTGATCTTCTCGGCTATCATCTTTGAACATAATCGTGCCAACCCGCTGCTCAATACCCGCTGGCTCTCCAGCGGCAGTATTTTACGTCTGGGGCTGATTATGGTGCTGATCCGCATCGTGCTGGCAGAGCAGAACACCGGCGTGATCGGCTGGCTCCAGTACGTAGGTCTGCAAAATGAGCAGATGACGACGCTGGCCTGGTCCATTTTTGCCGGCATTACCTGCGGAATTATCGCCAGTTGCCTGACGCTCAACCCGCGCCGCCTCTACTGGCCGACCGCAACGGCGCTGACCCTCATCATGATAGCCTCCCTGCTGGATAGCCAGTCCACCAGCCTGACTCGCCCGGACCAGTTGATGTTCAGCCAGTTCCTGCTCGGCTTCGGTAGCGCCTTCTTCCTTGCGCCCGCCATGCTTGCGGGTATTGGCGGGGTGATTGCCGATCAGCGCAACCTGGTGAGCTTCTCAGTGCTGTTTGGCATGAGCCAGAACATTGGCGGCCTGCTCGGTTCCGCGATCCTCGGCACGTTCCAGACCTGGCGTGAGAAATTCCACTCCAGCCAGCTTGCCGACCAGATAACCACCCTCAACCCGGTGATTAACGAGCGGCTACAGCTTTACGCCCAGCAGTATCAAAGCCAGCTTGGCGATAGCGCGCTATTGAACGTTCAGGCCAGTACCGTGCTACAAAACCTCTCCACGCTGGAGGCCAATATTCTCGCCTACAATGACACCTATCTGCTAACTGCGGCCATTTCCGCCGCCACGCTGCTGTGGGTGTTCTGGCGATTACTAAGACTGCGTATTACCGCCCATATCGCGCTGAAACGTGCGACGGGCAGCAAATAACAACAAGAGAGATCTGGAGTCGTTATGAGTCAGCAGGATGCGGCCCAACAACAGGCCAATACCCGAAACAATATCCGCGTGGTGTCCATTTTCACCGCCGCGGCCATCGGCCTCGTCGGCGCACTGGTGATTCTGTACGCCTGGCAGCTACCGCCGTTTACCCGCCACAGTCAATTCACCGATAACGCCTACGTGCGAGGCCAGACTACCTTTATCAGCCCGCAGGTCAGCGGCTACGTCACCGGGGTAAACGTGCAGGACTTTAACCAGGTCAAAAAAGGCCAGGTGCTGTTCCAGATTGATGACCGTATCTATAAGCAACGCGTGCACCAGGCACTGGCGCAGTTAGCAATGAAGGAAGCGGCGCTACGCAATAACCTCCAGCAGCGTAAAAGCGCCGAGGCGGTGATTGCCCGCAATGAAGCCGTGCTGCAAAACGCCCGCGCGCAGAATCTGAAATCCCAGGCGGATTTAAAGCGCGTGCAGGATTTGACGGCTGACGGTTCGCTGTCGATTCGTGAGCGTGACTCCGCTCGCGCCAGCGCCGCGCAGGGCACGGCGGATATCGAGCAGGCGAAGGCCACGCTGGAGATGTCGAAGCAGGATCTGCAAACCACCATCGTCAACCGTGACGCGCTGGAGGCCGACGTGTCCAACGCCAAGGCCTCGCTGGAACTGGCGGAAATTGACTTGCAAAACACCCGCATTATCGCCCCCACTGACGGCCAGCTTGGGCAAATCGCCGTACGGCTTGGCGCTTATGTCACCGCCGGAACACACTTAACGCCGTTGGTACCGCCGCAGCATTGGATTATCGCCAACCTGAAAGAGACCCAGCTTGCAACAGTGCGGATTGGTCAAGCGGCAACCTTTACCGTCGATGCGCTAAATAGTGAGAAATTCAGCGGTACCGTGCAGAGCATTTCACCCGCCACCGGCGTGGAATTCAGCGCGATTTCGCCGGATAACGCCACCGGGAACTTTGTCAAAATTGCCCAGCGAATTCCGGTGCGTATTGCCGTGGATGATGGGCAGAAAAACCTGCAGCGTCTGCGCCCGGGAATGTCGGTACAGGTCACAATAGATACCCGTGCGGAGACGAAGCCATGATCCGCCCCGTCGCCCTGGCGCTGGCTCTCGCGCTGGTCGGCTGTCAGTCTGCCGACGTGCAGCGAGCTGAGCCTACGCTGGATATTCCTGCCGCCTGGCGCGCCGATATTGGTCCCGCAAGCCCGGTCGAGGGCGTATGGTGGCGCAATTTCCACGACAGCGCGCTCAATCAGTACGTTGACCAGGCGCTGCGCTACAACAGCGATGTGCTGATCGCCCGCGAGCGGGTGAATGAATATCAGGCGCGCGCCTATTCCGCCGACAGCAGCCTGTTCCCCACGCTGGACGCCGGGCTGACCGGCACCCGTGCCCGAGCGCAGTCCGCCGCCACCGGTTTGCCGATTCACAGCACCGTCTATAAAGGCGGTCTGACCGCCAGCTACGATGTTGATCTCTGGGGGGCGAATCGCAGCGCGTCCGATGCCGCTGAGGCAACTCTGGAGGCGCAAAAAGCCGCCGCCGCTGCCGCAGATTTGACGGTCGCGACCTCGGTTTCCGTCGGCTATATCACCCTGCTGTCGCTCGATGAGCAGCTACAGGTCACGGAACAAACGCTGAAGTCGCGGGAAGAGGCGTATAAGCTGGCAAAGCGTCAGTATGAAACCGGCTATACCTCTCGCCTCGAACTGATGCAGGCGGATTCAGCGCTACGTTCTACGCGTGCTCAGGTGCCGCTGCTACGCCACCAAATCGCCCAGCAGGAAAACGCGCTCAGCGTGCTGCTCGGCAATAATCCCGGCGAAGTGAAACGCAACGCGTTTGATAAACTCACCCCACTTTCGCTGCCGTCGCAGCTTCCCTCTACGCTGCTCAACCGCCGCCCCGATATCGCTCAGGCCCAGCGCCAGTTGATCGCTGCCGATGCGACTCTGGCATCATCGCAGGCCAAACTTTTGCCGTCCATTAATCTGACGGCAACCGGCAGCCTCCAGGACCGCACGCTGCCAGACCTGCTCGATAACCCGCTAAGACTCTGGAGCATTGGCGGCAGTATTCTTGCGCCGTTGCTCAACCGTCAGGCGCTAAATGCGCAGGTCGACGTATCGATGGCCCAGCGCAATCAGGCGCTGTACAGCTATGAAAAAACGGTGCGCAGCGCGTTTAAAGAGGTCAACGATAGCCTCGATGCCATCACCCGCTACGGCGAACAGCTGACTGAACTGCAGGGCCAGGAAGAAGTCGCACAGGAGACGTTGCGGCTGGCGCAGAATCGCTACAACAACGGTTACTCTTCTTATCTTGATGTGCTGGATGCGCAGCGTACCCTGTTCTCAACGCAAATCAGCGTAGTACAGGTGAAAAACAACCTGCTGCTGGCGCAAATCGATCTTTACCGGTCGCTAGGAGGCGGCTGGTCTTCGCTGTCAGGCTGACAAATCCCAAGGGGTGTCACAATGCAAAAACAGTGGTCGGACGTTGATAATTATTTGATAGATAACCTGATTCCCGATGATGCCGTGCTGTCTCAGGTGCTGGAAAACAACCATCGCGCCGGTCTGCCCGCGCACGACGTAGCGGCTAATCAAGGGCAGCTACTGGCGCTGTTTATCCGCATGGTGGGCGCGAAATCGATTCTGGAGATAGGTACGCTGGGCGCGTACAGCACCATCTGGATGGCCCGCGAACTGCCGCCGGGCGGCCGTTTAATCACCCTCGAAGCCGACCCGCTGCACGCCCGCGTGGCGCGGGAGAACCTCACCCTCGCCGGGCTTGATGAGGTGGTGACGCTGCGCGAAGGCCCGGCGCTGGATTCGCTGGCGACGCTTGAGGATGCTGCGCCGTTTGACGTGATTTTTATTGATGCCGATAAGCCGAATAACCCTTACTACCTGCAATGGGCGCTGAAGTATTCTCGCCCAGGGACGTTGATTATTGGCGATAACGTGGTGCGCGACGGCGAGGTCACCAACCCTAACAGCACCGACGATCGCGTGCTCGGCGTGCGTCGGTTTATTGAAATGATGCATAACGACCCGCGCCTGACGGTCACGGCGCTGCAAACGGTCGGGATTAAGGGATGGGATGGGTTTACGCTGGCGTGGGTGAACGCGTAGTCTGAGGTGAAGACCCGGGGTCGGCGTACGCCTCACCCGGGCTACAACATTATGTAGGCCGGATAAGGCAATGCCGCCATCCGGCAATGTGCCGGAATCTGCCCGATGGCACTACGCTTATCGGGCCTACAACACCGTGTGGTCCAGTACCAGAGGGATCAGGCGACGATCTGTTCCATCGCTTGCAGGATACGTTTATCCGAGATCGGATACGGCGTCCCCAACTGCTGAGCAAAGAAGCTGACGCGCAGCTCTTCAATCATCCAGCGGATTTCCTTCACATCGTCATCTTCACGGCGTGTCGGCGGCAGCTTGTTCAGCCACTGCTGCCAGGCCTGCTGGACGCTTTCCACTTTCAGCATCTGCGCGCGGTCGCGGTGCGGGTCGACGGCCATTTTCTCCAGACGTTTTTCAATCGCCTGCAAATAACGCAGCGTATCGCCCAAGCGACGGAAGCCGTTGCCGGTGACAAAACCGCGGTACACCAGGCCGTTCATCTGCGCCTTAATGTCCGACAGCCCCAGCGCCATGCTCATATCCACGCGCCCTTTCAGCCGTTTGTTGATGTTAAATACCGCCGTCAGAATCTGCTCAACCTGTTTGGCAATCTCTACCACCGTCTCATTGAGATTGGCGCGCACCTTTTCGTGCAGCGCCGCAAAGCCCGCTTCGCTCCACACCGGCCCGCCCGCTTCGTCAATGAGCTTGTCCACGCCGCAGGAGATGCAGTCGTCGATGAGGTCCAGCACCTTGCCGTACGGGTTAAAGTAGAGCCCCAGTTTGGCTTTGTTCGGCAGTTTCTCATGCAGATACTTAATCGGCGACGGGATGTTCAGCAACAGCAAACGACGCAAGCCGCGCCACATTGCCTGCTGCTGTTCCAACTGGTTATCAAACAGCTTAATGGCTACGCTGTCACGTTCATCCACCAGCGCTGGCCAGGCTTTGACCTTATAGTTGCCGCGCTTCTGCTCGTAGCGATCCGGCAGGTCGCCAAAACTCCAGATATGCAGGCCACTCTGCTCGATACCGTCGTCGGCGACCGCCGACAGCGTCTCCTGCACCTTGCCCTTCAGCGTATCTTTCAGCGCCTGTAGCGAGCGCCCTTCCTGCAGCTTCTTGTTTTTGTCGTCTATTACGCGGAAGCTGATTTTCAGGTGATCGGGCACCTGATCCCACTGCCAGGCTTCGCGGTCAACGGTGACGCCGGTCATCCGGCGCAGTTCACGCTCCAGTGAATCGAGCAGCGGCAGCTCCAGCGGCGTCGCGCGGCCTAAGAAGGCCTCGGCATAGTTCGGCGCAGGCACAAAGTTACGGCGTAACGGCTTCGGCAGCGATTTAATCAGCGCGATAATCAGCTCACGGCGCAGCCCCGGGATCTGCCACTCAAACCCGGCCTCTTCGACCTGGTTTAACAGCGGCAGCGGAATATGCACCGTTACGCCGTCGGCGTCAGCCCCCGGCTCAAATTGATAGGTGAGACGCAGTTTCAGGTTGCCCTGATGCCAGAAGTTCGGATAGTCCAGCTTGCTGACCTGCTCCGCCCCTTCTTTTATCAGCATGCTCTTCTCGAAGTTGAGCAGATCCGGGGTTTCACGGCTGGCCTGCTTCCACCACTTATCAAAGTGGCGCGCGGAGATAACCTCGTGGCTGATGCGCTGGTCATAGAACTCAAACATCGTCTCGTCATCCACCAGGATGTCGCGGCGACGCGATTTGTTTTCCAGCTCTTCAATTTCAGCGCGCAGCTTTAAGTTGTCGCGGAAGAAGCCGTGACGGGTCTGCCAGTCGCCCTCCACCAGCGCGTGGCGAATAAACAGCTCGCGGCACAGCGCCGGGTCAATCTGGCTGTAGTTAACCTTACGCGCCGCCACAATCGGCAGCCCGTAGACGGTCACTTTCTCTGTCGCCATCACCGCGCCCTGCGCCCGTTCCCAGTGCGGTTCACTATAGGAGCGCTTGATCAGATGCTGCGCCACCGGCTCTACCCATTCCGGGTCGATGCGCGCGGCAATGCGCCCCCACAGACGGCTGGTTTCCACCAGTTCAGCGACCATCGTCCATTTTGGCGGTTTTTTGAATAAGCCAGAGCCTGGGAAGATGGAGAAGCGGGCGTTACGCGCGCCGGTAAACTCTTGTTTGTCGGTATCTTTCATGCCGATGTGCGACAGCAGACCGGTCAGCAGCGAAATATGAATTTCGCGATACTCTGCCGGTTCACTGTTTACCGGGATGCCGAGTTCTTTCACCACCTGACGCAGCTGGGTGTAGATATCCTGCCACTCACGCACCCGCAGGTAGTTGAGGAAGTCGAGCTTGCACTGGCGGCGGAACTGATTCGACGACAGCGCTTTTTGCTGCTCGCCGAGGTAGTTCCACAGGTTTACAAAGGCCATGAAATCTGACTCTTTGTCGTGGAAACGGCGATGCTTTTCATCGGACGCTTGCTGTTTGTCCATCGGACGTTCGCGCGGGTCCTGAATGGAGAGCGCCGAGGTGATGATCATCGCCTCGCGCACGCAGCCGTGTTTCTGCGCTTCCAGCACCATGCGCGCCAGACGCGGGTCAACCGGCAGCTGGCTTAGCTGGCGGCCCTGCGGCGTCAGCTTATAGGCAGTGGCTTGTTCATCAGTGGTGATCGCGCCCAGCTCTTCGAGCAGGCGTACACCGTCCTGAATATTGCGTTTATCCGGCGCTTCCACGAACGGGAACGCGGCGATATCGCCAAGCCCCAGCGCGGTCATCTGCAAAATAACGGAGGCCAGGTTGGTACGCAGAATTTCCGGGTCGGTAAACTCCGGGCGCGACAGGAAGTCATCTTCGGAGTACAGACGAATACAGATACCTTCCGACACACGGCCGCAGCGGCCTTTACGCTGGTTTGCGGAGGCCTGAGAAACCGGCTCAATCGGCAGGCGCTGCACCTTGGTGCGATAGCTATAGCGGCTGATACGCGCCGTACCGGGGTCAATCACATACTTGATGCCCGGCACCGTCAGCGAGGTTTCCGCCACGTTGGTCGCCAGCACGATGCGTCGTCCGCTGTGCGACTGGAAGACGCGGTTCTGCTCGCTGTTCGATAAGCGGGCGTAGAGCGGCAGGATCTCAGTATGGCGCAGGTCGCGTTTGCTCAGCGCGTCGGCAGTGTCACGAATTTCACGCTCGCCGCTCATAAAGATTAAGATATCGCCCGGCCCTTCCTGGCCCAGTTCATCGACGGCGTCGAAAATAGCCTGAAGCTGGTCGCGCTCGGTGTCGTCTGCATCTTCGACAATCGGACGATAGCGCACATCCACCGGATAGGTGCGGCCGGAAACTTCGATAATCGGCGCGTTATTAAAGTGGCGCGAGAAGCGTTCCGGGTCGATGGTCGCCGAGGTGATAATCACCTTGAGATCCGGGCGACGCGGCAGCAGTTCTTTCAGGTAGCCGAGCAGGAAGTCGATGTTAAGGCTGCGTTCGTGCGCCTCATCGATAATGATGGTGTCGTACTGCATCAGCAGGCGGTCCTGCTGGATTTCCGCCAGCAGAATACCGTCGGTCATCAGTTTGACCATGGTGTTATCGCTGACGTGATCGCTAAAGCGAACCTTGTAGCCAATGCAGCCGCCCGGCTCGGTTTTCAGCTCTTCGGCAATACGGTTGGCAACGGTACGCGCCGCCAGACGACGCGGCTGGGTATGGCCAATCAGCCCTTTAATCCCGCGCCCCAGCTCCATACAGATTTTCGGCAGCTGGGTGGTTTTACCCGAACCGGTCTCGCCCGCGACAATCACCACCTGGTGGTCGCGTACGGCGTTGAGGATGTCTTGTTTCTTCTGGCTAACCGGCAGGTTTTCCGGGTATTCAATCACCGGACGCGCCGCTTCACGTAGCACAACCTTACCGGCAGCCTGTTCAATTTCCTGCGCCATCTCCTGGTAAATGGCCTGTTGTGCTTCAGGATTTTTAACCTTCTTAACGCCGTGAAGTCGGCGGGCAAAGCGCTGTTTATCCCGCAGCGTCAGCGTATCAAGGCGCTGGCTGAGCATCGCAAAGGTGATTTTTTGTTGTTCTGTCATAGTGTTATTGGGCAGCGCACTGCCGGGAAAAGCTCTCATAAAGAATCGTCATAGCATACCACACTTGCGCATTTCGAGCCTTGTTCAAAAAAACTGAACATAGACTTCGATATATTGCGCTATCTCTGTGGCAGGATTGTGAATAAAGTGTCATCAAGCAACAGGGCATCGCCCGTCAATCAAATATAAGGAATTACCTATGAGCAAAGTATTAGTTCTGAAATCCAGCATCCTGGCAGGCTACTCTCAATCAGGTCAGCTGTCCGACTATTTTGTTGAACAGTGGCGTGAAAAGCACTCCGCTGACGAAATCACCGTCCGTGACCTGGCTGCCAATCCAATCCCGGTGCTGGATGGCGAACTGGTCGGCGCGCTGCGCCCAAGCGACTCCCCACTGACCCCACGTCAGCAGGAAGCGCTGAAGCTCTCTGACGAACTGATTGCTGAGCTGCAGGCCCACGACGTGATCGTTATCGCCGCGCCGATGTATAACTTCAACATCCCTACGCAGCTGAAAAACTACTTCGACCTGATTGCCCGTGCAGGCGTCACCTTCCGTTACACCGAGAAAGGTCCTGAAGGTCTGGTAACCGGTAAACGCGCTATCGTACTGAGCAGCCGCGGCGGCATCCATAAAGATAGCCCAACTGACCTGATCACCCCATACCTGAACGTGTTCCTGGGCTTCATCGGGATCACCGACGTAAACGTGGTCTTCGCGGAAGGTATCGCTTACGGTCCAGAAGTAGCCACCAAAGCAACCGCTGATGCGAAAACCGTGATCGACAGCCTGGTCGCGTAATCGCTCCGCAGTAAATACAAAAACCCTGCTCACATGAGCAGGGTTTTGTTTTTTGTAGTCCGTCCAGGCGCAGCGCCGCCGGGACTGTCTCCGGCTACTTGTTGTCGTAGCGCAAATATCCAGCAATGCCACCGCCGCCATCTTTCGGATGATGAACACCGTCATGAACTTCTACACAGGCAAAATCAAACGGTGACACGCCCTCAAGGCAGGCGACGTTAATCCCATATTGCTGGGGATTCGAACGCCGCTGATGGAAGGTGTAAATGCCGCACACCGAACAGAAAAAATGAACGGCCTCGCCGGTATTAAAGCGATACTCCGTTAATTTATCCTGACCACGCAAAATTTCGATGCCCGACAACGGCGCAGAAACCGCGACCGCACCGCGCATCCGGCAATAAGAGCAGTTGCAGCGCCGGGCCGTATTCAGGCCATCGCTAAGCACCACGGTAAAGGCCACTGCGCCGCAGTGGCATTGGGCGGAACGTTTGTCGCTCATCAAGCCTCCCGTTATGCGCGAGCCGCGATGCCGTCGAGCGTCGCCAGCGCATCCTCAGGTAAGGTCAGTTGCCCCGCCGCCATATTTTCCTGCAGATGCGTCACCGATGACGTGCCGGGGATCAGCAGAATATTGGGTGAACGGTGCAACAACCAAGCCAGCGCCACCTGCATCGGCGTGGCTTCAAGAGAACTCGCCACATCGTTCAACGCGGAAGATTGCAGCGGCGAGAAACCGCCCAACGGGAAGTACGGTACATAGGCGATACCGTCACGCGCCAGTGTATCGATCAATTCGTCATCGCGGCGATGCGCAATATTGTACTCGTTCTGCACGCAGACGATGTTAGCTAGCTTACGCGCTTCCGCTACCTGCGTCAGCGTCACGTTACTTACCCCAATATGCTTTATCAGCCCCTGCTGCTGCAGTTCGGCCAGTACGCTGACGCTGGCTTCGATAGAACCTTCTCGTGGCGCATGGCCGTCGCCGATCATCACGCGCATATTGACCACATCCAGCACGTCGAGGCCGAGGTTGCGCAGGTTATCGTGAACCGCCTGCTTTAATTCCTCGGCGGAAAACGCCGGCAGCCAGGCTCCCTTGTCATCACGACGCGCGCCAATTTTAGTCACAATCACCAGGTCGTCGGCATAAGGATGCAGCGCTTCGCGGATAATCTGATTGGTCACATGCGGTCCATAGAAGTCGCTGGTATCAATATGATTTACACCAAGCGCCAGCGCTTCGCGCAGCACGGAAATCGCGGCATGTCTATCTTTTGGCGGACCGAAAACGCCAGGGCCTGCCAGCTGCATCGCCCCGTAACCGAGGCGATTAACGAATTGAGAACCAAGGGAAAACGTAGTGTAACGGGTCATAACGTCCTGCCTGTAACATCATGATGAATGTGACCGTCAGTATAGGAACGCTTTATAGGTTGCCACTGTGCTTTTCATGCCATAAACGCAAAAAAGTGACCCTACCCACGTAATTTTCCGGCGCTGAAGATGTTTTTTATAGGGATTTTCGCCCTTTGCGAATAACACTTATCGCCAGCGCGCTATTTTTCCCGCAGCGACATGCTTCTACTATTCGGCTATTCCCATTGAGACCCGGAGAAATAACATGAAAGCATTCGCCATTACCCACGCTGCCAGCGAAGGCAGCAACATTCCTTTTCTCAGCGAGATTGAACTGCCGATGCCTGAGGCCACAGGCCACGATCTGCTGGTCGAAGTCAAAGCCATTTCCGTGAACCCGGTGGATACCAAGGTTCGCGCCGGATTTAGCAGCGACACGCCGCGCGTGCTGGGCTGGGATGCCGTTGGCGTGGTGAAGGCCGTAGGCCCGCAGGTGACGCTATTCGCCCCTGGTGATGAAGTCTGGTACGCCGGTGCCCTGGGACGCCCGGGCAGCAACAGCGAGTTCCAGTTGGTCGATGAACGTATTGTGGCGCTGAAACCGCGCACGCTGGACAACGCTTCCGCCGCGGCGCTGCCGTTAACGGCGATTACCGCCTGGGAGTTGCTATTCGACCGTCTGGGCGTTGCCCGCGGCGGCAACGAAGGCGATACCCTGCTTATCGTCGGTGCGGCAGGCGGCGTAGGTTCCATCCTGACGCAGCTGGCAAGCAAGCTCACCAAAATGACCGTGATCGGTACCGCTTCACGCCCGGAAAGTCAGCAGTGGGTCCGCAATGCTGGCGCGCATCACGTGATTGATCATCGCCAGCCGCTGACTCAGGAACTGGCCCGTATTGGTATTCCAGCCGTCACGCATGTGGCCAGCCTCAACAATACCGACGAGCACTACCTTGAGTTGATTGCTGCCCTGGCGCCGCAGGGAAAGCTGGCGTTAATTGACGATCCGGAGAGCCTTGACGCACGCCCATTAAAGCTGAAGAGCATCTCACTGCACTGGGAGTTTATGTTCACCCGCTCCATGTTTGAAACCCAGGACATCATTGCACAGCATAAGCTGCTGACCGAGGTCGCCACTCTAATCGATCAAAAAATCATCACCACAACGCTTGGCGAGCATTACGGTGCCATCACCGCGGAAAACCTGCGCAAAGCGCACGCCCAGCTCGAAACCGGCCGGGCGGTAGGAAAAATTGTTCTGGAGGGATTTTAAATGATTTCAATTATTGCCGTACTGAAGGCGAAAACGGGAAAACGTGAAGCGTTAAGCGAAGCGCTGAAAGCCCTGCTGGCTCCAACGCGTCAGGAGCCGGGGAACCATGACTATGCGCTGTTTCAGCTGCGCGATGAGCCGGACACCTTTTATGTCCGGGAATCCTGGGATGACGAGGACGCGCTGAAGACACACATCTCACTGCCGCATTTCCAGACCTTTATCGGGCAGATGGACAGCCTGTTAGCCGAGCCGCTGCGGCTGGATTACCTGACGCCCATCGAGTAATCCCGTCGCGCTACTCCTGTAGCCATTTTTCGTAATGGGCAAGCCATTCGACCGTTTTCGTCCCTGGCCTGCCTAACGCGAAGCCATGCCCGCCGGTTGGGTAACGGTACATCGATACCGGCACCTGCTCGCGCAGACAGGCTGCCTGCATGATAAGCGTGTTATGCGGATCGGACACCGGATCGTCCTCAGCCTGTACCAGAAACATCGGCGGCGTTTGCGGCGTAACGTATTGTTGCACCGACCATGCCGCCTCTTCGCTTTCCGTCGCCGATTTTCCCACCAGTACTTTATGCGTTGCGGTATGGGTATAGGGTTTCTCAAGCGTAATTACGGGATAAATCAGCGCCGCACGGCTTACGCTTGCCGGTCGTTCATCCAGCGCATCCTGCGCCGGGTAGCTATGATAATTCGACCGTGTCGCTGCCATTCCCAGCAGATGCCCTCCGGCGGAGAACCCCAGTGCGCTCACCTGTTTTTCCCGTTGCGCCACGATCCTCAACGCGCGCTGCGCATCCTGTAAAGCGACCAGATTGCCATCGTGCCAACCTTCTCCCGGCAGTCGGTAGCTCAACAGATAGGCGGTATAGCCTCTGGCGACCAACCAACGTGCCGCAGGCCAGGCCTCCATGACCATTTCAATTCGCTGATAGCCGCCGCCCGCCGCAATCAATACCCCGTGGCCGTTAGGTTCGTTCGGCGTTAGCACCGTGACTGACGGTGTTACTATTTGGCTTTGCGCCCCTTTTTGGCTTACCCGTATCGGCCCCATCGGCCCACCACCGCCCGGGGGGGTGGCGGGCCATAGCGGTATTGTCTGCTGCTGTCGGGGCGCAGACAAAGCCGATGGAAAACCGTATCGGGCTGAAAATAGCGTGGCGGTGATACCCAACAGAAAATGGCGACGGTGCATAAGTGCATCTCGATAAGGACGGAATCAACAGTTAAGCAAAAAAGGAAGGATGAAGAATGGAGGATTTATGACCAATGATTACGGAGATATCCCGTTTGTTGTGGGCTAAATTCTGAAAAGCGGACAGCTGGATATAAACACAGCCATTTTAATTGCTAGCGCCTGAGCGCCTGCTATAGGATCTCCGCAATCCCGAGCATTCGGGGGAGGCGCAATGTTGCGGGGACTTTATCCCCGGCGGCACCTGTTGCTGGAAAGAGAAAACCCCCGCACGTTGTTTGGTATAACCTGGCAACGTAACGAGGGCCATTCTTGAACCTCAACGACTCAAGGATAGCCGCGTACGGTTGCCATTGCAACACAGGCGGTTATATGACGTTCAGGGAAGCGTTAGTGATTGCGGTTGTGACGTCAGTGGTTGGGCCTATCGTGGTCACGCTGGTGTGTCACTTCTTCAACCTCTAACCTGACAGGAGCGTGATGCCTCGTCGCAATGATGGCATGCGCCCGAACCGGGCCACTGGGGTAAAACCTGGTGGCCTTTTTCGTTAAGGGTTTGTTATGCATGGCATTGGCCGTAGATATTTAGGGGTAATATTCTCGGATGGTTTGCATTTTTCAACGTTATATAATCAAATACACATCGTTTATTTCCCCTCCTTACTGAGTGACTTATGTCGACATTACAACGTTTACTCCTTGGCCTGACGCTGGCATGCGCAAGCCTGGTTGCCGCCACCCCTGCGCTGGCTGACCGTACCGTTACCGATCAGCTTGGCCGTCAGGTAACCCTTCCCGATACCGTTAACCGCGTGGTGGTTCTCCAACACCAGACGCTAAACCTGCTGGTCCAACTCAACGCCTCTGATGATATTGTCGGTGTCCTGAGCAGCTGGAAAAAACAGCTCGGTCCAGAGTTTGCCCGCTTTATGCCGGGCATTGAAAAAATGCCAATGCCGGGCGACCTGACCCAGGTCAATATCGAAAGCCTCCTCGCACTGCACCCGCAGGTGGTGTTTGTCGCCAACTACGCGCCAGAAGCGATGATTCAACAGATCACTAACGCCGGTATCCCGGTTGTCGCGATATCGCTGCGTGAAGATGCTGCTGGTGAGAAGAATAAGATGAACCCGACGATGGCGGATGAAGAGCACGCCTACAACGAAGGGCTCAAACAGGGTATTCGTCTGATTGGCGAAGTGGTCAACCGCAAAGCACAAGCCAACCAGCTTATCGACTACACCTTCAATGCTCGTGCGAAATTCAACGCTCCGGTAGCCAACATCCCGCAGACAGAGAAAGTGCGCGTCTACATGGCGAACCCGGATCTCAACACCTACGGCTCCGGTAAATATACCGGCCTGATGATGCAGCATGCGGGCGCAATGAACGTGGCGGCAGCAACGGTAAAAGGCGCGCGTCAGGTCTCACTTGAACAGGTATTACAGTGGAATCCGCAGGTCATTTTCGTCCAGGATCGCTATCCGGATGTGGTGAAACAGATCACCAGCGATCCGCAGTGGCAAGGCATTGATGCGGTCAAAAATCATCGCGTTTGGTTGATGCCGGAATACGCCAAAGCGTGGGGCTACCCGATGCCTGAAGCGCTGGCGATTGGCGAACTGTGGATGGCGAAAAAGCTCTACCCGGAACGCTATAAAAACGTTGATGTCGATGCGCAGGCGCAGGATTACTACCATCGTTTCTACCGCACCGACTGGCAGGCTAATGCACATCAGTAGCCATCCGAAAACGGTACAGGGTGGGCTGATGTTACTCACCCTGGTGGTTGCCGTGGTCTCACTCTGTTTTGGGCAGTATGGCCTGTCGATTAGCGATGTGCTGAATCAACTCGCGCATCCGCATAGCGATGCCGATATTGCCCATCAGATTGTCTGGTCCGTGCGCCTTCCTCGTATTCTGATGGCCATGCTGGCAGGCGGTGCACTAGGCTTGTGCGGGGCGACGCTACAGGGCGTGTTTCAGAACCCCCTGGTCGACCCGCATATTATCGGCGTGACCTCCGGCTCTGCCTTTGGCGGCACGCTAGCCATTCTGCTTGGCTTCAGCATGCCGATGATGATGGGCTCCACCTTCTTCTTTGGTCTGCTGGCGCTGACGCTGGTCTATCTGCTCGCCGCGCTTCAGGGAAGAGAAAGCACCCTGGTGCTGATTCTCGCCGGGATCATTCTCAGCGGCTTCTTCGCCGCACTGGTAAGTCTGATGCAGTACATGGCCGATACCGAAGAGGTGTTGCCCAACATTGTGTTCTGGCTGCTGGGCAGTTTTGCCACCGCCAACTGGACCAAAGTGCTACTGCTGTCGATCCCCGTCGCCGTGGCGGCGCTGGCGCTCTACAAGCTGCGTTGGCGCATCAATTTATTGTCGCTGGATGATAAAGACGCTCGCGCCCTTGGCGTTCGCGTCACCGCGCTACGCCGTGGCGTGCTGCTATGTTGTGCGCTACTGGTGGCTGCACAGGTAGCGGTAAGCGGCAGCATCGCCTGGGTGGGGTTGGTGATCCCGCATCTGGCGCGGATGCTCTCCGGTGCCGATCACCGCCGCCTGCTGCCTTGCGCTTTCTGGATGGGGGCAAGCTTTATGATTCTGGTAGATGACCTCGCCCGCACGTTGACCGCCGCCGAGATCCCCATTGGGATCATTACCGCGCTGGTGGGCGCCCCGCTCTTCACCGTCATGCTGGTGCGCGCAAGCCGAAAAGGGATGCTCAAATGACCCCAACGCTTTCCCTTTCCCAACTGGAGTACGGCCATAAAACGCCGCTGTTTGCGCCGCTCAGCCTGCACTGTCAGCCCGGTGAAGTCTGGGCCATTCTGGGGGCGAACGGGCGCGGAAAAAGCACACTGCTGGACACCATCACCGACGTGTTACCGACCATAGCGGGTGATATTACCGTGACCGGCGGCGTGGGCATCGTGCCACAGTCGTTTCGCCCGGCCTTTGCCTGGCGAGTACGGGAAGTGGTGTTGATGGGCCGCGCGCGGCATATCGCCCTCTTCTCGCAGCCACAGGAAGAGGATGAACAGCAGGTGATGGCAGCGCTGGCGCTGCTGAACATTACCGCACTTGCCGACGCGCTGTTCAGCAACCTGTCTGGCGGCCAACAGCAATTGGTGATGATTGCCCGTGCGCTAGTCAGCGCCAGCCAGAACATTCTGTTGGATGAACCCTGCTCGGCGCTGGATTTGGGAAATCAACAAACGGTGCTACAGCTGATTAGCGACCTGGCCCACGCACAGTCGCGCACGGTGATGTTCACTACCCACGACCCCACGCACGCGCTGCAGGTCGCCAGCCATACGCTGCTGCTGTTGCCCAACCGTCAGTGGTTGGCGGGGCCGACCGACGAGATCGTGCAGGAACAGAATCTACAGCAGGCGTACGGCGTTAAGGTCCGCAAGCTACAGCTTGAGGATTACCCTGCCGCCGTGGTCACGCCATTATTTACCCTGCGTCGCTAGCCGACATAAAGCCCGCATCGCACAGGCAGCGCTGCCCTTCATCCGCGAGGATAAATCGGTAGAACTGCTGCGCGGCGGCGCTTTCATCCAGCATCGCCATATAGTAGTCACAGCGAATATTCCACCCCTGCGGAATCACCACGCTGCGTACATCCGGCTCGCCTTGCAGCGCCGTGGCGTAGTGGGCATAGCCGATAAACAGATCGGCTAGCTCTTCACGAATCAGCCAGCTGCTCGCCATTTCACCTGCGGGAACCGTCAGTGATTCGCGCCCGCCTACCAACGGCATTGCCCGCCGTTTAAGCGATTCGCCGAGCCCAGGATAACCTGCCTCAAGCTGTTCAAACAGCTGCCAGGTGTAATCCCCCGAGGGATCGCACAGCGGCGTTGACGTCCCCAGACGCAGCGATGGGTCGCTCAACAGTTCGAGCCAGCTTTTACCCGACGTTTGCGGAGTATTTCTGACCGTCACAATCAGCGTATTGCGCGCAAATATCTGCAGGCCGTGCGCCCGCCCGCTATCGCAGAGCGTTTGCGGGTGCTGTCGGTTAGCGGAAGCAAAGAGCGAACACGGCGCACCATTCTCGATGCGCTCACGCAGCAGCCCGGCGGGCCCAAAGACAAGTTCAACGGGTATCCCGGTTTGAACGGAAAAGAGAGACTGAAGCGGAATAAAAGCGCGGCGGAGGCTGCCCGCCGCCAGCAGAGTGAGTGTAGAGTTCATAAAAGCTACGCAAAAGCCTGGACATAGGCGTTATGTTACCCAGGCTATTACGCTGCTGACCAGCGCTTTAGTAGCGAATATCCGCCAGCGCCTGCAGCTGTTCCGGTGTAGCAACCGGTAAATGGAAGAAATCCAGATACGCTGGGATCATCTCAAACAACATGTCGGTACCGCGCTGCACCGGGCAACCGCGTTCCATCGCAGCTTGTAAAAATGGCGTGTATTCCTGCTTCATCACCACTTCACCGATAAAGGTGCCGGGAGCCACCCGCGACATATCAACCGGCAGTGGGTCACCGGGCGACATACCGAGCGGCGTGGCGTTCACCACCAGATCGTGCCCTGCCGGGTCGCAAGACATCACCGTCAGCCGCAACTGCGGATAGTGCGCTTGCAGCCGTGCCGCTAGCGCATCCGCTGTGCTTTCGCGGGCGTCGAACAGCGTTAGCGCGCTGACGCCCGCGGCAGCAAGCGAGGCGGCAATCGCCGACCCCACGCCGCCGCAACCGGTGACCAGCGCACGTGCACCAATAGTACGAAAGCCTTTACGTTGGATCCCGCGGACAAAACCATCGCCGTCAAACATATCACCGGTGAGCGTGCCATCTGCCTCCCGGCGAATCGCATTACACGCCCCGGCAATCTGCGCGGTGGGGCTCATGCGGGTCACCAGTTCGCAGGTGGCGACTTTATGCGGCATAGTCACCAGCGCGCCGGCAATATTGGTCAGGGCGAAGATTGACGGAATCAACGCCGCATAATCTTCCGGCTTCACGCCCATCGGTACCACTTTGACATCGGCGCCCTGGTTTTCAAACCAGGGGTTGTAGATCATCGGTGCTTTGAAACTTTCGGTCGGGTACCCCAAATGAGCAATTAACCGCGTATGCCCACTAATTTGCATGAGTGCTCTCCTGCTCCGGCAGATCCAGCTCAATGCGTTTCACGTCGCCAAGGATGAAAAGATAAGCCACCACGCCCAGCAGCGCCGCACCGCCGATATAGAACAGCGCGTAGAAGAAGTTACCGAACGCGGCAACGATAAAGCCAATCACCAGCGGAGTGAGGATCCCCGCCAGGTTGGCACAGAAGTTGAACAGCCCGCCGGTCAAGCCGCCTAGCCCTTTTGGCGCCATATCGGAAATTAAGGTCCAGCCGAGGCCAACCATTCCCTGCCCAAAGAAGGCAAAGGACATCACCATAATCACCGCCGTATCGCTGGTGAGCCAGTTGGCGCTAATGATGCAGCTTGCCATCAGCAGCCCGGCAATGATGGGTAATTTACGCCCCAGGTTAGCGTTTCCGGTCGCTTTCAGCAGCTTGTCAGACACCCAGCCGCCGAACATCACACCGCCCGCTGCCGCCAGGAACGGCATGATGGCGAAGAAGCCCACTTTGATCCACGGCATATGGCGTTCAGTAGCCAGATAGGTAGGGAACCAGGTGAGGAAGAAGACCAGTACGGTGTTACCCGCGAACTGACCAATACTGGCACCAACAATCTGACGCTTGCGCAACAACTGGCGCACTAACGGCCAGCTAAAGGCTTTGCGCTGCTCGGCCCCGGTCGTCATACCGCCGCCCGCGCTGATGTAATCGCGTTCCTGCTCGCTCAGACGCACATCTTCATGCGGCTCACGGTAATGGCGCCACCAGACTAGCGCGAACAGAATGCCGACCACACCGACGGTGATAAACAGCGTGCGCCAACCAAAACCGTCCATAATCCAGAACAGCAGCGGCGCAAAGCAGGCTAAGCCGAGATATTCCCCGACGGTGTAAACCGCCGTTGCTTTGGCGCGCTCGTGCTGTGGAAACCAGGCGCTGACGACACGGCTATTCACCGGGAAGCACGGTGCTTCGCTGATACCAAGGCCAAAACGGCACAGCAGCAGCGATTTCAGCCCCACGGCAAACCCGTGGAATAGCGTGAACAGTGACCAGAACCCCAGCGCCAGAAAGTAGGTCACCTTGTTGCCAAAGCGGTCGAGGAACATGCCGCCGGGGATCTGTGCCAGCGCGTAGGTCCAGGCAAAGGCAGAGAAGACGATCCCCATCACCGCCGCGCCAATACCCAGTTCCTGGGTGAGTTGCGGAGCGGCAATGCCGAGCACGGTGCGGTCGAGATAGTTAATCATTGTCCCAACGGCCAGCAGCGCGAGAATGCCGATGCGCCGCCGGGTACGGGGAACCGCGTTAACCGCCTCAGCGGTAGCCACGCGATTATGGCCGAGTGAATTCATAGTAGTTACCTGTCGTTGTCGAGTGCAGATGAGTGTTTATTGTTATGGTCTGTCCTGTGACGTTAGCGTACCGGGTGGTTCATTCCCGCGCGCTAACGGTACTGCATAGCCGAAAGCCGAACGGCGGCATTGACCGCGCCATACTGCGTATAGCCGTGGCGTCTTTCGGTTAATTCAAAGAAGAAGCGTCCTTCGCTGAAGGGCCAGGTGTAGCGATGTAAAAACTCACCGCCCGCGGCATCGCGGTCGTAGAGAATTTGTTGGCGCTGCATAAGGGCAACTTGCTCCGGGTCGCCAAAGCGGGCCAGCAGGTCATCATAGTAGTTTGCCGGTACCGGCAAGGAGAGCGAGTCCGCCAGCGGTTGCTTATCCAGTAATCCCGGCAGGTCACGGCAGGCAAACGCGGCGTGCTGGAGCCCCGCGCCCTGGTAGCAGGCAACGGAACGCGCAATCTGGGTAGCTCGGCTTTGCGAGATATTCAGCGCCAGACGAATGTTACCCTGCGGGCTTTGCACCGCCAGGCTGCGCACCAGTCCGTATGGGTCGGGCATGGTCTGTTCATGTTCGAGCGTAAAACCTAATACCGCGCGGCAGAACATCACCCAGTTATCCCGGCTATCGGCTTCCATCCCTAACGCCAGATGGTCAATGCCCAGCAGCACACCGGCGTTTGCCGTTGCGGTGAGGTTGAAATCCTGGCTATAGATGTCCTGATTGCCTTCCACCAGATAGATAAGGCTGCCGTCAGGGGCGCAAACCGCCGGGATGGCGCTCTCATTCGGCCCCACCTCGCCCTGCCAGGTGGCGTAACCATAGGCTTTTGCCCGCGCCACAATCGGCGCGCTTTCGCTGACCCGCAGCGCCATTGCGCACAGCGACACGCCGTGACGCTGATAGAAGTGATCGGCCCAGCTGTGCGGCTGATAGTTGATAATCACCCGCGCCGCGCCGTTGCTCCACAGCGCCACCTGCTTTGAACGGTGCGTACCAGCGAGCGTAAAGCCCATCCCACTAAGCATGGCACTCAGTTTTTTCGCCTCAGCGGGGCTGGCGGCAAATTCAATAAACTCGGTACCCTGATAAGTGGGCAAATTCGCGGTCTGGAACAGACCGGCGTCGGTGTGCCCCAACGCACGGTACGTCTGCTCTTCCAGCCACAGCAGAGAGCGGTAGCCATCTTTTGCCGTTGCACCATTCGGTGAAGCGCGGAAACCGTCGTTAAAGATCTCCAGCGACCAGGGCCCGCGATAGCCTACACGCGTAAGCTCACGCGTAAACTCCACCAGCGGCAGTTCTCCCTGGCCGGGGAAGCAGCGGAAATGGCGGCTCCACTCGAGCACGTCCATTTTCATCAGCGGCGCATCGGCCAGCTGCAGGAAGGTAATTTTATCGACCGGAACTTCATGCAGGCGGCTGAGATCGTCACCGAGCGACAGAATATGGAAGCTATCGAGCACGATACCCAGCGCCGGGCTATCTACCGCCTTCACCCTTTCCCAGGCCTGGTACCACCGGTTGACGTGCGTTCCCCAGGCCAGCGCTTCATAGCCAATGCGGATATTTTCCTGCTCGGCGAGCGTCGCCAACGCACGGAGATCGGCAATCTGGAGGTCAATATCAGCAGAGCAGTCCGCCTGAACGTTACTGCAAAGCAACAGCGTGTCGCAGCCCAGTTCGTGCATCAGCGCAAATTTACGCTTCGCCCGCTCAAGATTGGCGGCAAACTGCGCACGGGTGCCGCCTTCAAAATCGCGAAACGGCTGAAATAAGGTGATTTTAAGCCCCAGATCGTCGGCCATGCTACGGACATCCGCAGGCGTACCGGTATAATAGAGCAAATCATTTTCGAAGATTTCAACGCCCTGATAGCCTGCCGCTGCAATTGCGCTCAGCTTTTCGGGCAGGGTTCCAGAAATAGACACGGTAGCAATAGAACGCAACATAGTTTCACCAGGCTTATGCGGTAACGGTGGGATGAATATGAATCATTTGGTTCGTTATCGCCATATTTGGTTGCTAAATTGTGATCATTGTGTGTATTTTTTGTTCCCTTGGAAAAGTTAACAGGAGTTGTTATGTCCGCCATTGCTCAAGACGAAGCCCAATCGCTGAAGAACCGTATTTTCAACGCGGCCATTGCCGTGTTTGCTGAACATGGGCTGGCGGGAGCCAGAATGGAGCAGATTGCCGGGGAGGCGCAGACCACTAAACGCATGGTGGTTTACTACTTCAAAACCAAAGAGCAGCTGTACCAGGCGGTTCTTCAATATGTCTATACGCGAATTCGAGAAACAGAGCAGCAACTCGGCCTGGAGAATCAACCGCCGGTAGAGGCGCTGGTGCAGTTGGTGAAATGGAGCGTGCGTTATCACGCCGAGCATGCGGACTTTATGCGGATTATCTGTATGGAAAACATGCAGCGCGGGAAATGGCTTCTGGCGTCGGGCGACCTGAAACGACTCAACAAAAGCGCCCTTTCGCTGCTGGAGCACATCCTTCATCGCGGGCAGGCGCAGGGCATTTTTCAGCCTGCGCTTGAAGCCCGCGACGTGCACCGCCTTATCAGCAGCTTCAGCTTTTATCAGGTGTCCAACTTTTATAGCTTTAACAGCCTCTATCTGGATGGCCCGCTTCCGGATATCGATGATGACGCGCTGATTTCCCACCACAGCGAGCTGGCAGTCAAAGCGATTCTGCGCTTTGTCATCGCCTGATCATTATTTTAAGGCGTTATCACTGCCCTGAAAGCGCAGTCACCACCTTTTGCATCGCTTCGCGCGTCAGCTCTGAGCGCTGGATTTTGTTATTCGCCAGCGCCGTACGCACGACGCCTGCAATCACAATATGCTTCGGCTCCTGCCCTAAATCGCGCATTTCCAGCACTACCTTGCCGACCACGCGGCACATCTCCTGATATAAAACGTCGTCTTTCGCCTGATTTCCCATCGTTTACGCTCGCTAATTTCCATTAATAATCAAATTATTATTGATTCTATTAGTGGATAAAGCAAATCAGCAACAGCCACCGTGCGGCTTTCCGCGGTTTGTTGCGCATCATCGCTGTTACATTTTTAGATATAATTCGTTTTTGTTTTGTTAATTGGCGATTTTGATTTTGAAACGGTGTTTTTATTTTCTTTTTGCAACATAACATCGTATAATCTGCGGCGTTTCTTTCTTGAATGGTTTCAGCTCATTGGACTGCATTAATAAACGATTAAAACATCGCCTATTTAACTATGCTGAACCTCTAGCACACTTTCCTCTGCACGCTTTTTTTATGTCACCTATCCTTATGGCGTGGCATAGCAACTTTCGTAATACCAGTTTGACTCCGTGGCCGTGCGCGCATGGAGCGAGAATTCAAATTCCCAATCCTTCTCAATCTCAACTTAAAGACTAAGACTGTCATGAAAAAGACCAAAATTGTTTGTACCATCGGGCCGAAAACTGAATCCGAAGAGATGTTAGGCAAAATGCTTGACGCTGGCATGAACGTCATGCGTCTGAACTTCTCCCACGGCGACTACGCTGAACACGGTCAGCGCATCAAAAACCTGCGCAACGTGCTGAGCAAAACCGGTAAGAAAGCAGCTATCCTGCTGGATACCAAAGGTCCAGAAATCCGTACCATCAAGCTGGAAGGCGGTAACGACGTTTCCCTGAAAGCGGGCCAGACCTTCACTTTCACCACCGACAAATCCGTTGTGGGTAACAGCGAAATCGTTGCTGTGACTTACGAAGGCTTCACTACTGACCTGACTGTGGGCAACACCGTACTGGTAGACGATGGTCTGATCGGTATGGAAGTAACCGCTATCGAAGGTAACAAGGTTATCTGTAAAGTACTGAACAACGGTGACCTGGGCGAAAACAAAGGCGTTAACCTGCCAGGCGTTTCTATCGCTCTGCCAGCACTGGCTGAGAAAGACAAACAGGATCTGATCTTCGGTTGCGAGCAAGGCGTTGACTTCGTTGCTGCGTCCTTTATCCGTAAACGTTCTGACGTTGTTGAAATTCGCGAGCACCTGAAGGCGCACGGCGGCGAAAACATCCAGATCATCTCCAAAATCGAAAACCAGGAAGGCCTGAACAACTTCGACGAAATCCTCGAAGCGTCTGACGGCATCATGGTTGCTCGTGGCGATATGGGCGTTGAGATCCCAGTTGAAGAAGTTATCTTCGCGCAGAAGATGATCATCGAAAAATGTATCCGTGCACGTAAAGTCGTTATCACCGCGACTCAGATGCTGGATTCCATGATCAAAAACCCACGTCCTACCCGCGCAGAAGCAGGCGACGTAGCGAACGCCATCCTCGACGGTACCGATGCAGTCATGCTGTCCGGCGAATCCGCTAAAGGTAAGTACCCTCTGGAAGCGGTAACCATCATGGCTACCATCTGCGAACGTACTGACCGCGTGATGACCAGCCGTCTGGACTTCAACAACGACAGCCGTAAACTGCGCATCACTGAAGCCGTATGCCGTGGCGCCGTTGAAACTGCTGAAAAACTGGACGCACCGCTGATCGTGGTTGCTACCCAGGGCGGTAAATCTGCACGTGCTATCCGTAAATACTTCCCGGATGCCACTATTCTGGCGCTGACCACCAATGAAACCACTGCTCGTCAGCTGGTGCTGAGCAAAGGTGTTATCGCTCAGGTTGTCAAAGAAATCAGCTCTACCGATGATTTCTACCGTATGGGTAAAGAAGTGGCTCTGGAAAGCGGTCTGGCTCAGAAAGGTGACGTTGTTGTCATGGTTTCTGGTGCGCTGGTTCCAAGCGGAACCACCAACACTGCATCCGTGCACGTACTGTAATAATTTACATACTTATTATAGTTTGCTTAAAAAAGCGCCCTCTGGGCGCTTTTTTTATACACTCCGATAACTGAGCTCAATAAAAAATCAAATAGGCTGTCACTATTTAAACTCAGATTATCTAAGATGAATCCGATGGAAGTCCTCTGTTTTCACACACTTTTTCGCCATAAAATCCCAAAGTCGATGGTTCTTTGAGCGAACGATCAAAAATAAGGGAAAAGGGATAAAAAAATATTCTCAATATAAAAAAGTTTGTGTAATACTTGTAACGCTACATGGAGATTAACTCAATCTAGAGGGTATTTATAATGAATCGTACTAAACTGGTACTGGGCGCGGTAATCCTGGGTTCTACTCTGCTGGCAGGTTGCTCCAGCAATGCTAAAATCGATCAGCTGTCTTCTGACGTTCAGACTCTGAACGCTAAAGTTGACCAGCTGAGCAACGACGTGAACGCAATGCGTTCCGACGTTCAGGCTGCTAAAGACGACGCAGCTCGTGCTAACCAGCGTCTGGACAACCAGGCTCACTCTTACCGTAAGTAAGAGTTCTGGTAATAAAAATGGCGCACATTGTGCGCCATTTTTTTTTGTCTGTGATTTGCCCGGCTCTACTGCGTCACCTTCCCGGATGACGTTTCTGCACCTACCGTTTCTCCCCGCGCACTGTTCTGTACCGACAGCACGGGTTCAGCCGCAGAAGCCGTACCTTTCCCCGCAGAGATAATCACCGGATAACCGGCACGACGCGACAGCGTTTTCTTCACCTGGTCTTCGCTTACGCTCGCCTGCTGGACGAATTGCTTAAAGCCAGGGGATAACGTCATCTTCATGGTTTGCGTGTCCTGTGCTTCGCTCTGCGACAGCGGTCGATGCACTTCCAGATAACGAGAGCCATCCGGCTCGACGGCATACTTCACCGGTTCGTTAATCACCCTGACTGGCGTTCCACTGCGAACCTGAGCAAACAGCGCTTTGATATCTGGCGCGTTCATGCGAATACAACCCGAACTGACGCGCAGACCGACGCTGTCCGGGGCGTTAGTGCCATGAATGAGATATTCGCCGTTACCGTACGCCAGGCGCAGCGCAAAGAGCCCCAGCGGGTTACCAGGCCCTGCGGGTACCACCGCGGGCAGCGTGACGCCACGCTCCAGAGATCGTGCGCGAATGCCCGCTGTTGGCGTCCAGGTCGGATTCGGGATTTTCTGCCCAACGCGTGTCGTCATTTCAGGCGTTTCCAGCCCTTGCAGACCTATGCCAATAGGATAGACCTGCACCTGCTGCTCTCCCGGCGGGAAGTAGTAAAGACGCAGTTCAGCCAGGTTCACCACAATCCCTTCACGCGGCACATCCGGCAGCAGCATCTGCGACGGGATAGTCACAACGGTACCGGGTCTTGGCACCGGCGCGATGGTGTTATTGGCTTCGAGGATCAGCATCGCCGCCGTATCAAAGCGTCGGGCGATAGCCTGTAGGTTCTTATCACCGTCCTGAACGGTGTAGGTTTGATTCTGGCCGATTAAACGACTGTTGGCAGGGGGTAACGGGTAGTCAACGGCCCAGGCGCTGGAAATGGCGCTGAGGGCTCCTAAAATGCTGAGTGTTAAGAGGGACGCGCGCTTCATATCTGGATTCCTTATTCATATTCACTGACAACGTGCCAGAAAGCTGAACCACCAGCGTGGCGGGCTTAAGCCCGCCTTTCGTAACAGAATGAAAGCTGTCTATTTGATATTAGCTAAAACTTGCTGCTTGCGTACGAATTGCCCGAATCATCGCCTCCAGCCCCTGGGAGCGCGATGGTGTCAGATGCTGCGCCAGCGCCAGCTGTTCAAACCAGGGGCGAACATCGAATGCCTGAACATCGGCGGGGGTCATCCCATCGTAGAGGATAAACACCACGGCAATCAAGCCTTTAACAATAGCGGCATCGCTATCGCCCTGCAGAGTTATCCTGCCCTGTTCATCACGCCCCATCACTATCCACACCTGGCTTTGGCAGCCCTGGATGATATGCTCCGGGCTGTGCTGTTCAGCGCTTAATGGCGCTAATCGCTGCCCCAGTTCAATGATATAGAGATACTTCTCTTCCCAGTTGGCGCAGCGCGTGAAGTTGCGCAGCAGTTTGTCTTTATCCGGTAAAGCCGCCATCGTTGCTCCCTGTTAACCCAATAAGCGCCTGATACGCTGTAATCCTGCCACCAGCCTGTCGACCTCTTCTACGGTGTTGTACATCGCCAGCGAGGCCCGGCACATGGCGGGTACCTGATAGAATTCCATCAGCGGCATGGCGCAATGGTGTCCGGTACGCACGGCAATGCCGTAGTTATCAAGAAAACTGCCCACGTCATAGGCGTGATGCTTACCCAGATTGAAGGCTATCACCCCACGTCGTTCAGCGGGACCGTAAAGGTGCAGGTCAGGCACGGTCGCCAGCGCGTCCAGCGCATAGCGCATCAGCGTCTGCTCGTATTCATCGATCGCCGTCAGCCCCAGCGTATTCACGTAGTCCAACGCCGCACCAAGGCCAATAATGCCGCCGGTGTTAGGCGTACCCGCTTCAAAACGCCACGGCGCTTTGGTCCAGGTAGTGCCTTCAGTCAGGCTGACGGTGGCGATCATTGAACCGCCTCCTTCCCACGGCGGCATCTCCTGCAGGATCTCCGCTTTGACATACAGCGCGCCAATTCCGGTTGGGCCATACAGTTTATGGCCGGAGAACGCATAGAAATCGCAGTCCAGCGTCTGCACATCAACCGGCAGATGCATCACCGCCTGCGCACCGTCCACCAGCACCTTCGCACCGTGGCGATGGGCCAGGGCGATCAGCGCCGGCAGCGGGTTCTCCGTGCCCAGTACGTTAGAGACCTGGGTGACTGCCAGCAGCCGGGTACGTTCGTCAAATAATGACTCTACAGCATCGAGTTGCAGGGTGCCGTCAGGCGTAAGTGGGATAACCCGCAGCTCCGCCCCACTGCGCGCGCAGAGCATCTGCCAGGGTACGATATTGGCATGATGCTCCATGGCGGTGATCACGATATTGTCACCGGCCTTGACGTTGCTATTTCCCCAGCTATTTGCCACCAGGTTAATCGCTTCGGTGGTGCCGCGAACAAAGACAATCTCTTCAGCGCTGGCGGCATGGAGAAAGTGCGCCACTTTCTGACGAACATCTTCCATGCGCTGTGTAGCTTCGGCGCTGAGCGTGTGGATCCCCCGGTGTACAGCGGCATAGCCGTGGCGATAAAAGGTCGCTTCGGCGTTGATCACCTGCTCTGGTTTTTGCGCGCTGGCGGCCGAGTCGAGATACACCAGCGGCTGACCGTGAACCTCACGTGCCAGCAGCGGAAAATCACCGCGAACCTGTTGTACTGAAAAAGTCATTGTTTACCTCCTGCCAGACGCAGCCCAATACGCGCCAGAACGTGCTGTTTGAGCGCTTCCAGGGCAATGGCATCGGTCAGCCCGGCGGCAAACGCATAGAGGATGATTTTCTTCGCCTCCTCCTGCGCTATCCCGCGTGAGCGTAAGTAAAAGAGCTGCTCATCGTCGATACGACCCACGGTGGCACCGTGGCTGCACTTCACGTCATCGGCGTAGATTTCCAGCTGCGGCTTGGTATCCACTTCCGCCAGCCGGCCAAGTAGCAGGTTGTTGTTGGTCATCTGCCCGTCGGTTTTAATCGCGTGCGGTGCCACGGTAATCACGCCGTTAAACACCGCCCGGCCCTTATCGTTAACGATAGTTTTATGCAGCTGGCGGCTGTTGCAGTAACCCTGATTATGTTCAAGCCAGGTACGGGTATCGCACACTTCGTTGCCCACCGGCATCGACAGACTGTTAACCCGCAGGGTGCTGTTCTCGCCATTCAGCTGTGTGCTGGTGTGGTGACGGGTGACCGCCGCGCCCAGCAGGAAGTTGTGACTGAAGGCCGAGGCATCGCGCCCTAATCGCAGATCGTTGTGGGCGAAGTGATAGCTCAGGGCATTCTCACCGTTCAGTTTAAAATGTTGAAGTTGCGCGTTGTCTGCCACTTCTGCGGTCAACCTCGCACCGGTAAAATGGCGCGCTGCATTCAGGCTAACGTACTGCTCAATCACCGTCGCCTGTGCCCCTTCCGCCAGCCGCAGGTGGTGGCGATAGTGTGCGGTGTTCATCTCATCAGCATCAAGGCCACGGGTAATGTGCAGTAGCAACAGCGGTTTTGCCGGATGCTGATGACGAGCCACCGCAATATGGGTCACGCTGGTTGCCAGCCCTTCGGTCAGATGGAGGAATACTTCACCGTGCACGGCCTCCGGCAGCGACTGACGCTGGTTATCCACCGTCACCTCAAAGCCGCTCGCCGATAAATCGTCGCTCAGTCGAGCATCGAACTGCCCGTCAACAAACACCAGCCGGTAAGCATCCAGCTCCACTGCGTGCGCATCGCGATCAGCGGCGGTCAGCGCCGGCAGCGCCGGAGCGACGAAAGTGCTGGCGAGCAGTTTATCCAGCGAGGTGTACTTCCAGTCTTCATCTTTGCGCGTTGGCAGACCCAGCTTTTCTACCTGCTGGAGGTGCTGCTGCGCCTGAGGCGACACGTTGCCGCCCCGCGACTGGAACAGCGCATGCCACTGCTGCAGCGCGCTACTGTTGTTCGCTAAGCCAGCCATAGCCCTGCTCCTCCAGTTGTTTCACCAGACGGAAGTCGCCGGATTTCACAATGCGCCCCTGATAAAGCACATGCACCACATCCGGCTTGATGTAATCCAGAATACGCTGGTAGTGGGTGACGATGATAAACGCCCGCTTGCCGTCACGCAGCGAGTTCACGCCGTCGGCAACGATTTTGAGGGCATCAATATCCAGCCCGGAGTCCGTTTCATCGAGAATGCAAAGCTCCGGCTCCAGTACCGCCATCTGTAGAATATCGTTGCGCTTTTTCTCGCCGCCGGAGAATCCAACGTTAACCGAGCGGGTCAGGAGATCCGTTGGCATCTTCAGTAGATCGATTTTCTCTTCCATCAGATCCTGGAAGTCAAAACGATCCAGCGGCTCCTGCCCACGATGCGCGCGCACCGAGTTCAGCGCAGTTTGCAGGAAAAACTGGTTGCTGACCCCTGGGATCTCGACCGGATACTGGAAGGCCATAAAGATGCCCTCTCCGGCCCGCTCTTCCGGAGACAACGCCAGCAGGTCGTTGCCCTTAAATGTTACCGAACCGCCGGTAACAGTGTAATCTTCACGCCCCGCCAGCGTTGCGGAGAGCGTACTTTTCCCTGAGCCATTTGGCCCCATAATGGCGTGCACCTCACCTGGACGCACGTTCAGGTTAACGCCGCGCAGGATCGCTTTATCGTCAACCGAGACTTCTAATTCGTTGATGTTCAACATACCGTTTCCCTTAATCCTTAACCGACGCTGTGTTCGAGGCTGATAGCCAGCAGTTTTTGCGCTTCCACGGCGAATTCCAGCGGCAGCTCTGAGAAAACATCCTTACAAAAACCATTCACTATCATCGAGATAGCGTCATCTTCGCTGATGCCGCGCTGCAGGCAGTAAAACAGCTGATCTTCACCAATTCGTGAGGTTGTGGCTTCATGTTCCAGCTGCGCGCTGTTGTTGCGACACTCGACGTACGGGAAGGTATGCGCGCCGCAGTCGGGGCCAATTAGCATTGAGTCGCACTGGGTGTAGTTACGCGCGTTGGTCGCTGTTGGCATGATTTTCACCAGCCCGCGATAGCTGTTCTGACTGTGACCCGCAGAAATCCCCTTCGAAATAATCGTCGATCGGGTGTTTTTGCCGATGTGGATCATCTTAGTGCCGGTGTCAGCCTGCTGATGGCCGCTGGTCAACGCCACTGAGAAGAACTCACCAACCGAGTTATCGCCGCGCAAGATACAGCTCGGGTATTTCCAGGTGATGGCCGAGCCGGTTTCCGACTGCGTCCAGGACATCTTGCTATTTTCCCCTTCGCACAGCGCACGCTTGGTAACGAAATTGAGGATCCCACCGCTGTTGTTGTCACCGGGGAACCAGTTCTGGACGGTGGAGTATTTCACCTCCGCGTCTTTATGGATGATCACCTCAACGACCGCCGCGTGCAGCTGATAGCTGTCGCGCACTGGGGCGGAACAGCCTTCGATATAGCTGACGTAGCTACCTTCATCGGCAATCAGGATGGTGCGTTCAAACTGGCCGGTTTTCTCGGCGTTAATACGAAAATAGGTCGATAGTTCCATCGGGCAGCGCACCCCTTTCGGGATATAGATAAAGGTGCCGTCCGAGGCCACCGCCGCATTTAGCGCGGCGAAGAAGTTATCGTTTTCCGGCACGACGGTGCCCAGGTAGCGCTGGACCAGTTCAGGGTGATCGTGGATCGCTTCACCAAAGGAGCAGAAAATGATCCCCTGCTCGCCCAGTTTTTCGCGATAGGTAGTTGCGACCGAAACGGAGTCAAAAATGGCATCCACCGCCACCTCTTTGCCTTCGCGCACCGGTACGCCGAGCTGGTTAAAGGCCGCTTCAACTTCATCGGTCAAAAAGCTACTGGCCCCGGTTTGCTGCTGCGCGCCCGGTTCAGAAGCACAGGTATCATCGCAGTTACCGCATGACGGCGCAGAGTAATAGCTGTAGTCCTGATAGTTCAGCGAGGCGTAGTGGGCCTTAAGCCAGTGCGGCTCCTGCATCTGGGTCCAGGCGTGATAAGCCTTCAGGCGAAATTCCAGCATCCACTCGGGCTCATTACGGCGGGCTGAAATAGCCCGCACCACCTCTTCGTTGATCCCTTTCGCCAGTTCGTCGGTCTGTAGTTGGGTAAAAAACCCTTCTTTATAGTTCAGCGGGCCGCCGGCCCAGGTCTGGACATCGTCACTTGCATCAGTATTGCGCGTCATTATGTACCGCCTATACCCCGAAGCTTTCGCCGCAGCCACATTCGTTCTGCGCTTTCGGGTTATGATATTTAAACAGCTGGTTCAATCCTTCCCGCACGTAATCCACTTCCGTGCCGTCAATAAACGGCATCGCGCTTAAAGGTACCCACAGCTTCGCGCCGTCGGCTTCAAACAGCAGATCGTCTTTATTCGGTTCACTCACCGCGTCCAGCACATAGCCAAAGCCCGCGCAGCCGGTCTGTTTCACCCCAAGCCGCACGCCCTGAATACCGGGCTGTTGTTTGACCAACTCCCGTATATGCGCCGCCGCGGGCGGAGTGAGCGTCACGCCGCGCCAGGTCACATCGCTGGGATCGAAAGTTCCTGAATGCAAATCCATAGGTCTACCTCATCAGTGGAGCCACAAAGGGATAACGCTATGTTAGTGATAATGATTATCACTTCAACCCGCACCGCGTGGGGGTATTCCCCGTTTTCCCTTTATTCATGCCTTTTTATAAGCATAGACCCTGCGACAAGCGCCGATTGAGATAGATTTATTTTTACAATGTTTTGAAAAATAATGGCCTTATCGATGATGATAGGTGAATTGGCGAGATGTGCTAAAGATGTATAGCCAATGCCTATTTATTTAATCGGTTTTGAGGAGTTCAGTGAATCAAGCACTTAGAAGATAATCAGGGGGTTAGAAAAAGTGCCGTATGGACATATAGGGACATATGCGGCCTTTTTGATGCTCCCAAACTTTCCCCAGCATGCATTCTGCCCCCAATCTGCCCCCTTCTGATTCAGGTGGAAGTTGTTTGTATGCAGTTTCATAGTGCCGTCCGATCGACAACCCCATCACACCGTAGGCACCAGCGGCCACTCAATCTCCGGCGTCGCATCCAGAACCTTCACTTAAAGCCGCCAAGCAATCAGCTTTTGTTTGTCCTCATCACTCATCAGGCCAGTTGACACAAGGGCGATGATTTAGGCTCTTTTTTACGCCATTACGATGGATCCGCCCATGGTGATGGCAATAAAAAACCGCCCGGAGGCGGTTATGTTATTCAGAGCATTGGTAACTCTGTACCCATTTCATTCCCTGGAAAGGAATATCGACTTCCTTATGATCCCCAACAGGGTCTGGCTGCCCATGGAACCCCCACATAGCGCATCGTTTAGCTGCAACAGATAGGACCTGCGGGCTGTTAATGTCAGGTGTGGTTGTATAGTAGTTATAAATGTCACTTTCAAGTGTGACGTAACCATCGGCTTTTGAGCCACCAACCATATGGAACGCAACCGGCTTAACCGATGCGCACCCTGCCAGAGCCAGTACTGGCACAATCCAAATAAGACGCATATTTCCCCCAGAGTTAGTTTAGAAATTCTGGAGCATTCTGGCTTGCAGGACCATGACCCTTATCAAGCCCACGCGCAGACGAGCTTTGTAATGGCAGGCTCTTATCTCAATGCGCCCTTTACCGCGCACCGGACGCTCGGTTGACGTTGTACCTGGCGGAGGTTCTGGCTCTCCGAATGCTTAACGACAAAGTACCTGATGGGGTTCCGGGAGCCTTGACTAGTCCTGATATAGGTTGACAGTTTTCTGTCGATAAAACGCCTGATGAACGTCATCGGGCGTTTTGTACTTCAGGGCCAGATGTGGCCGT
>NZ_JBKHUI010000022.1:0-77900 GCF_046569695.1 Kluyvera sp. 142486 | reverse complement strand
ACTACGACCGGAAAACCCAGAGTGTGGTCCGGATAGACTGAAAAGTGTTACCTATGTTCCCGGTCTGATCTGTCACCTATGTATCCGGTCATACAAAAGCGCCACCGGGCACAGCACAATCTTACGCTTTGTCGCCCAGCAGAACAGATTCCAGCGCGATTTTGATCATGTCGTTGAAGGTCGTCTGACGTTCAGCGGCAGTGGTCTGCTCGTGGGTGCGGATATGGTCGGATACGGTGCAGATGGTCAGCGCTTTCGCACCGAATTCTGCAGCCACGCCGTAGATACCTGCCGCTTCCATTTCCACGCCCAGGATGCCGTATTTTTCCATCACGTCGAACATGGTTGGATCTGGGGTGTAGAACAGGTCAGCGGAGAAGATGTTACCAACGCGAGCATCAACGCCCAGCGCTTTAGCTGCATCAACCGCGTCACGTACCATGCCGAAGTCAGCGATAGCGGCGAAGTCGTGGTCTTTGAAGCGCAGACGGTTCACTTTGGAGTCGGTGCACGCGCCCATGCCGATAACCACGTCACGCAGTTTCACATCAGCACGTACCGCGCCGCAGGAACCCACGCGAATGATTTTTTTGACGCCGAAGTCAGTGATCAGCTCTTTGGTGTAGATGGAGCAGGATGGGATGCCCATACCGTGGCCCATAACGGAGATCTTACGGCCTTTGTAAGTCCCGGTGAAACCTAACATGCCGCGAACGTTGTTAACTTCACGCACATCTTCGAGGAAAGTCTCAGCAATGTGCTTCGCACGCAGCGGGTCGCCCGGCATCAGCACAACGTCAGCGAAATCGCCCATTTCAGCGTTAATATGTGGGGTAGCCATCGTAATTTCCTTTATTTTTCAAATAGACGAAGGGCGGGAATCCTCCCGCCCAAATAATCACAGCATGTTTTTACCGTACGCCATTGGAGACGTACCGAAGTAGGTCGCCAGCGTCTGGCCAATATCCGCGAAGGTTTCACGGTGACCCAGCGAACCCGGCTTAACTTTCGGGCCGTAGATCAGCACCGGAATGTGCTCACGGGTGTGGTCAGTACCGGTCCAGCTTGGGTCGCAGCCGTGGTCAGCGGTGAGGATCAGAATGTCATCTTCACCCACCAGCTCCATCAGCTCCGGCAGACGGCGGTCGAACAGCTCCAGGCCAGCAGCGTAGCCAGCGATATCGCGACGGTGGCCCCATGAAGAGTCGAAGTCAACGAAGTTGGTGAAGACGATAGTCTCATCACCCGCTTCCTTCATCTCTTTGATGGTGGCATCGAACAGCGCGTCCAGGCCGGTGGCTTTCACTTTTTTAGTGATACCGCAGTTGGCGTAGATGTCCGCAATCTTACCGACGGAAACCACGTGACCGTGTTTTTCATCAACCAGTTTCTGCAGAACGGTCGCCGCCGGTGGCTCAACGGCCAGGTCGTGACGGTTACCGGTACGCTGGAAGTTACCCGCTTTGTCGCCCACAAACGGACGCGCGATAACGCGGCCAATGTTGTAGCCGCCTTCGGTCAGCTCTTCACGCGCGATTTCGCACAGCTCGTAGAGCTTATCCAGGCCATAGGTCTCTTCGTGACAGGCGATCTGGAACACCGAGTCGGCAGAGGTATAGAAAATCGGCTTGCCGGTTTTCATATGCTCTTCGCCCAACTGATCGAGGATCACGGTACCGGAAGAGTGGCAGTTACCGAGATAGCCCGGCAGGTTGGCACGCTTAACCAGTTTATCCAGCAGTTCCTGCGGGAAGCTGTTTTCGTGGTCGCTAAAGTAACCCCAGTCGAACAGAACCGGCACGCCGGCGATTTCCCAGTGACCAGACGGCGTATCTTTACCGGAAGAGAGCTCATGCGCCCAGGCGTATGCGCCCACTACTTCCGCGTTGCCGTCCATGCCGGCAGCAATTTTGCCGGTGGAACCTTCATGTGCTTTCACCAGACCCAGACGAGTCAGGTTAGGCAAATTCAGCGGGCCCTTACGGCCATTGTCAGCTTCGCCTTTGGCACAGGCTTCTGCAATGTGGCCCATCGTATCTGCGCCGACATCGCCAAAGCGGTCTGCGTCTTCCGTTGCACCAATCCCAAAGGAGTCCAGCACCATAATAAATGCACGTTTCATCTTGTTCTCCATACATCTTGCGCTGCAAAAAAGCGATCAGATCAGTATATAACTATTCGGTGATGCGACGATAGACGGTTGGCGTAATTTCAGGCGCTTTATCGTCCAGTTTAATTGCCGCTTTCACGGCCTTCGCCGCGTCCTGCCAGCTTGCTTCATCTTTCGCGTGGATCACCGCCAGCGGACGCTGTCCGTCAACGCTGTCGCCCAGACGGGCCATGTCGGTAAAGCCAACGCTGTAATCGATGGTGTCAGAAGCCTGGCGACGACCGCCGCCCATAGAAACCACCGCCATGCCCAGCGCGCGGGTGTCCATCGCGCTGACAAAACCTTCGGTATCAGCATAGACGGCTTTGCTCAGCATCGCCGTTGGCAGATATTTCGCATAGTTTTCAACGAAATCGGTTGGACCTTTCTGTGCGGCCACCATGCGGCCAAAGATCTCCGCCGCTTTACCGTTGTCGAGCACGGCCTGCAATTTAGCGCGCGCGTCTGCGTCATCTTTGGCCAGCTTGCCGGAGATAAGCATCTCAACGCACAGCGCCATGGTGACGTCGAACAGACGCGGGTTGCGGTATTCACCGGTCAGGAACTGCACGGCTTCGCGCACTTCTACGGCGTTACCTGCGCTGGAGGCCAGCACCTGGTTCATATCGGTCAGCAGCGCCGTGGTTTTCACGCCCGCGCCGTTGGATACGCCCACGATGGCTTCAGCCAGCGCCGCAGAGAGTTCGTAGGTTGGCATAAACGCGCCGCTGCCTACTTTCACGTCCATCACCAGCGCATCAAGACCTTCCGCCAGTTTTTTGGCAAGAATAGAGGCGGTGATCAGCGGGATGGAGTCCACCGTCGCGGTAATGTCGCGGGTGGCATAAAAACGTTTGTCCGCCGGTGCAAGCGAGCTGGTCTGCCCAATAATCGCCACACCCACGTCTTTAATAATTTCACGGAAGCGGTTGTCGTCCGGGAAGATGTCGAAGCCCGGAATGGCTTCCAGTTTATCGAGCGTACCGCCGGTATGGCCGAGGCCGCGACCGGAGATCATCGGAATATAGCCGCCGCAGGCTGCCACCATTGGGCCAAGCATCAGCGAGGTTACGTCACCCACGCCGCCGGTAGAGTGTTTGTCGACAATCGGGCCGTTGAGGTTGAGGCTCTTCCAGTCCAGGACGGTGCCTGAATCTCGCATCGCCATGGTCAGCGAGACACGCTCCGGCATGCTCATATCATGGAAGAAAATGGTCATCGCCAGCGCGGCAATCTGCCCTTCAGAGATGGTGTTGTCGCGAATGCCGTTGATAAAGAAACGAATTTCTTCATCACTCAGCGCGTGGCCATCACGTTTTTTGCGAATAATTTCTTGAGCGAGAAACAAGGTACCCTCCTGATTAATCAGGTTAAATGCAGCGGGCTTAAGCCCGCGCTACGTTCCTGTAGCCCGGCCAAGCGTAGCGCCGCCGGGGAGATCCCGGAGTCGGCGCACATGCACCTCGTCCGGGCTACGATAATGCATTAATAGCTGCTAGCGCTCTTACCGTCGCCGTGGCCCAGCGCCTTCAGCAGGCTAGCCAGCAGAGAGGAAGCGCCGAAGCGGTAGTGACGGGAGTCAGCCCAGTCCGCACCGAACAGCTCGTCAGCGATAGACAGGAACAGCTGTGCGTCTTCTGCGCTGCGAACGCCGCCCGCTGGCTTGAAGCCCACGGTTTTCTGTACGCCCATATCACGAATCACTTCCATCATGATGCGCGCGCTTTCTGGAGTCGCGTTTACCGGTACTTTACCTGTAGAGGTTTTGATGAAATCCGCACCGGCTTTGATGGCAATTTCAGAGGCTTTACGAATAAGCTGCTCTTCTTTCAGCTCACCGGTTTCGATGATCACTTTCAGCAGCACGTTTGCCGCCGCACAGGCGTCTTTACACGCTTTCACCAGATCAAAACCAACCTGCTCGTTGCCAGCAATCAGCGCGCGATATGGGAAGACCACGTCAACTTCATCAGCGCCGTAGGCGATAGCCGCGCGGGTTTCCGCCAGCGCAATGTCGATGTCGTCGTTACCGTGCGGGAAGTTGGTGACGGTGGCGATGCGGATGTCCGGGGTTCCCTGCTCTTTCAGCGTTTTACGCGCAATCGGAATGAAACGCGGATAGATGCAGACAGCGGCGGTGTTGCCCACCGGCGTTTTCGCCTGATGACACAGTGCGATCACTTTCGCGTCGGTATCGTCTTCGTTCAGGGTAGTTAAGTCCATCAACTGCAGCGCACGCAGGCTGCTTGCCTTTAAATCAGTCATTTTTCTCTCCGACGGCGTATTGCCGTGTAAATCGTTACCTTGCGGGTCTGTGACTATTGTAACACCGCCCCGCGTCCACACTTCGACTTTCATCACACTTAGTGAAAACTTCGTACAAAATTGCATAACAATAACGAGACATGCATCAAATTTTTACACCAGAAGCGGCCGCTAAAACGCCACTGCAGCCGCTGGGATCAAAAGACGGCCTCATCGTTTTTCATACACTTCGCCTATCGCTCGTCTGAGGAACTGAACATGCCAACATCGAATGATTCATCACTGCTGCAACACTGCCAGCAAATTGTGACAAGCTCCGTGTTAACCCCAGAACAGAAACGTCATTTTCTGGCGCTGGAGGCCGAAAATGCCCTGCCATACCCAGAACTCTCTGAGGAAGCGCGGGCGGCGCTGGCCGACGGCGTCATTTGCGATATGTATGAAGGGCATGCGCCGTATAAACCGCGCTACGTCTTACCGGACTACGCGCGTTTTCTGGCTAACGGCTCTGAATGGTTAGAGTTGGAAGGCGCCAAAGATCTGGACGACGCCCTTTCGCTGCTGACCATTTTGTACCACCACGTCCCTTCCGTAACGGCGATGCCGGTTTATCTCGGCCATCTTGATGCGCTGTTATCGCCTTATGTTAGAATTCTAACACAAGATGAAATCGATATTCGAATAAAACGTTTCTGGCGCTATCTCGATCGCACGTTGCCGGACGCATTCACCCACGTGAATATTGGCCCACATGATACGCCAGTCACGCGCGCGATATTACGTGCAGATGCTGAGTTAAAGCAGGTCGCACCAAATCTGACCTTTATCTACGACCCAGAACTTACGCCGGATGATTTGCTGTTACAGGTGGCACAAAATATCTGCGAGTGCAGTAAACCGCATATCGCCAACGGGCCGTTAAATGATAAAATATTCACAAATGGTCAATACGGCATCGTAAGCTGTTACAACTCGCTGCCGCTTGCCGGCGGTGGCAGTACGCTGGTGCGCCTGAACCTCAAGCAGGTGGCGCAGCGCAGTGAATCGATCGATGACTTCTTCACAAACGTGCTGCCGCGCTACTGCCAACTACAAATCGATATCATCGATGCACGCAGCCACTTCCTCTACAAGCAGTCGCACTTCTTTGAGAATAGCTTCCTGGTGAGTGAAGGGTTGATCGACCCGGATCGTTTTGTGCCGATGTTCGGCATCTATGCACTCGCCGAAGCGGTCAACACACTTTGCGAGCGCGAGGGGATTGCCGGGCGCTACGGCAAAGACGAGCAGGCTAATCAACTGGCCTACCGCATCAGCGCCGAGCTTGCCGCCTTCGTCACCCGTGCGCCGGTACAGTACGGCTGGCAGCAGCGTGCGCTGCTCCATGCGCAGTCAGGCATCAGCTCGGATATCGGCACCACGCCGGGTGCGCGTCTGCCGTACGGCGACGAGCCTGACCCAATTAACCACCTGCTCACCGTCGCACCGCATCACGCCCACTACACCGCGGGGATCAGCGATATTTTGACGCTGGATGAAACCGTGAAACGCAACCCGCAGGCGATCATGCAACTCTGCCTCGGCGCGTTCAAAGTGGGCATGCGTGAATTCAGCGCCAACGTCAGCGGTAACGATCTGGTGCGCGTCACGGGCTATATGGTGCGCCTGTCCGACCTGCAAAAATATCGCGATGAAGGCTCCCGCACCAACACCACGTGGCTGGGCGAAGAAGCCGCCCGTAACACGCGTATTCTGGAACGTCAACCTCGTGTCGTGAGTCATGAACAGCAGATGCGCTTTAGTCAGTAAAATCATCCCATTCTCCTGCGTCGACGGGCCCGGCAGCCGCCTGGCCCTGTTTCTGCAGGGCTGCAACCTGCGCTGTAAAAACTGCCATAACCCGTGGACGATGGGGCGCTGTAACGACTGCGGTGAGTGCGTGCCGCAGTGTCCGCACCAGGCATTAAGCGTGAACGGCGGGAAAGTCAGCTGGCAAGCGGAGGTTTGCCAGCAGTGCGATACCTGTCTGCATATGTGCCCGCAGCAGGCGACGCCGATGGCACAAATCATGAGCGTGGAGCAGGTGATTCAGCAGATAGCGCAGGTCGCGCCGTTTATCGAGGGCATAACCGTCAGCGGCGGCGAAGCGACCACGCAGTTACCGTTCGTCATCGCCCTCTTCCAGGCGCTGAAGTCTACGCCCTCACTGGCGCACCTGACCTGCCTCGTCGACAGTAACGGCGAACTGCCGCTAAGCGGCTGGCAGAAGCTACAGCCAGTGTGCGACGGCGTGATGGTCGATTTAAAATCCTGGGATAACGATCGCCATCTGGGCCTAACCGGGCGCGGGAACGCGCGGATTAAACAGAGCATTCAGTGGCTTGCCCAGCAGGGTATGCTGACGGAACTGCGGCTGCTGGTCATTCCGGGGCACAGTGATTATCTGGAGGAAGCGGAGTCGCTGGGCGCGTTTATCGCCGAATTGGGGGATATTCCCGTGCGTCTCAACGCCTTTCACGCGCACGGCGTTTACGGTGAGGCAACAGCGTGGGGTAGCGCCGGGCCAGCGGATATTGAAGCCATTAGCCAGGCGCTACAGGCCAGAGGAATAACGAGGCTTATCCCTCCGGCGCTGTACTTATAGGGCGAGGAACAGGCCCGCGATGGTGGCGCTCATCAGGTTGGAGAGCGTCCCGGCGGCCACGGCTTTCAGGCCGAGCTGTGCGATTTCCTGACGACGGTTTGGCGCCATGCTGCCCAGGCCGCCGATCAGAATGGCAATCGAGGAGAGGTTGGCAAAGCCGCACAGGGCGAAGGAGATAATTGCTTTAGTGTGGTTGGAAATCACCTGCAGACCGGCCGCAGCCACCTCAGCATCCGCCTTCAGGTATTCACCGAAGTTCATGTAGGCCACGAATTCGTTTATCACCAGCTTCTGGCCGATAAACGAGCCCGCCACCGTCGCTTCACTCCACGGCACGCCAATCACCCATGCCAGCGGTGAGAAGATCCAGCCGAGGATCAGCTGCAGCGACAGTTCCGGATGGTTGAACCAGCCGCCAATGCCGGAGAGCATGCCGTTCAGCAGCGCGATCAGCGCGATAAATGCCAGCAGCATCGCGCCCACATTCAGCGCCAGTTGCATACCGGACGCCGCCCCGGATGCCGCAGCATCCAGTACGTTTGCCGGTGCATCCGGGTTTTTCGTGTCTTTCTCAAGCGTTGGAGAGTCGTGCGGGGTTTCCGTTTCCGGCACGATAATTTTGGCAAACAGCAGGCCGCCAGGCGCTGCCATAAACGAGGCCGCAATCAGATACTCCAGCGGTACGCCCATCTGCGCATAGCCCGCCAGTACGGAACCCGCCACCGAGGCCAGGCCACCACACATCACGGCAAACAGTTCAGAACGGGTCATGGTGGCGATATACGGACGAACCACCAGCGGCGCTTCTGTCTGGCCAACAAAGATATTTGCCGTGGCAGAGAGCGATTCCGTGCGTGAGGTTTTCAGCACTTTACGCAGCGCGCCGCCCAGAATACGAATCACGAGCTGCATGATGCCGATGTAATACAGCACCGCAATCAGCGAGGAGAAGAAGACAATAACCGGCAGCACGCGCAGCGCGAACACAAAACCGCCGCCGCCAAAGACTTCAAACATCTTGTCGGAGACCAGGCCGCCGAACAGGAAGCCGATCCCTTCGTTGCCATAGGCAATGACGTTAGCAACGCCTTCGGACATCGCCAGCAGGACTTTTCGTCCGGCGGGTACGTAGAGAATGAGTGCACCAATGCCCACCTGTAGCAGCCAGGCACCCAGCACGGTTCGGTAATTAATCGCTTTGCGATTGCTGGAGAGAAGTAAGGCAATGGCGAGCAACACCACCATGCCGATGAGTCCCATGAGGATTTGCATACAGATTCCCTGTGTATTGAAAAATATAATAATTACGGCATACCAATCGCGGCGATTATAACGCTACGTAATTATCTTTTTTGCAAAACGTCACAGGTTTTACGCAACAGTAACAGCTGAATAGCCAGTAATGAGATCTACGTCACTTCACGAGAGCGAAAAGAGAGTGCGTGTATTCTCTAGCAGCGCAGAAACCATCTCTTCTGGCGACTCGTTTCGCAGCGAGCAAAGGTGCGTGAAGACTTCGGCAATCCGCTCCGGGCGGTTTGGCTGCCCCTGATAACCATTGAGCGGCATATCCGGCGCATCGGTCTCCAGAATCAACGATGAAAGCGGCAACTGCGCCATCACGTCACGGGTTTTACTGGCGCGAGGATAGGAGATAGTTCCACCTACGCCGATTTTATAGCCCAGTTGAACGAAGCGCTCCGCCTGCTGGAGGCTGCCGGCAAAACCGTGTACCACACCGGTTCGCGGCAGGTTATGCCATTTGAGGTGCAGCGCCAGTTTGTCGTGGGTGCGCCGCGAATGGAGGATCACCGGCAGATCATAACGCTTTGCCAACCTCAGCTGTTCATCCAGCAGGTACTGCTGGCGTTCAAATTGCGGGTTCTCCCGGTAGAGATCGAGGCCAATTTCCCCCACCGCCACCAATTTTTCTGGCTTCCGAGCGATTGCCGCTTCCAGTTGCGCCAGGCTCTCATCACCATGACGCTCGACCACAATCGGGTGTAGCCCAAGGGCGGCATACAACTGAGAAAACCGTTCGGCCAGCGCCAGCACGCGAGTAAAATTGTCGGCTTCGGTGGCGGGAATAATTATCTTGCTAACGCCAACGGCGGCCGCACGCTGGATACTCGCCTCTTCATCGCCGGTAAAGGGAGGAAAATCAAAGTGGCAATGGGTATCAATAAAACGGCCGTTCACGCCAGATCCTTATCATCAAAGAGTGTATCGTTTACTGGCGGCACGTCGTTCATCGCAACGTCGGGCATATCTTCCAGCACGGGAACCGCGGGAGTCGGCCGGCCTCGTTTGAGGTGGCGCACTAACGGCGGCTTCTCCGCCATCAGTTTACCAATGGTCGCCAGAAAGTAACGGCCGCATAAGCGCCCTGTCTTGTAATCCTGACGCAGTGCGGGGATGCGGCTGCCTAACGCCATACTCAGCAATGGTTTCGGCGGGTAGATTTCAATAATACGCAGCTTACCCGGCGGGTTCTCAATAAATTGCTGGGTTTCACTGTAGGTCGTTTCATGGTGCTGCACCAGGTTCATCAGCGGCTGCAGGCTACTTTCGCCCAGCCAGCGCTCCATACGTTTAAACCACTGCGGCGTGTAATACATCTGCGATGGAACGGTACGGATCACCACCAGCGTTTTAGCTCCCTGCTTTGCCGCCTCACGCACCGGAATCGCATCGCTCACGCCGCCATCAAGGTAACTGACGCCATCCAGCGCGACGCCAGGGCGATAGAAGCCAGGGATCGCGCTGGACGCCCGAATAATATCGAGCCAGTTCTGCCTGGTGGGCGAAAAATAGCTGGGCGTATAGTCATCGCTTCGGCAGGCACAGATATAAAAGGATTTTCCCAACTCAAACAGGCGTTCGGCGTTTTCCATCGCCAGAGGCATCTGCCCTGATGTAGACCCGACCAGCCAATCGAGGTCGATAAGATTACCACCGCGGACAAAACGTACCGGGTCGAAAAACTCCCGCCGGGTGGTATAGCGCATAATGACTTTGCGCCCGTATCCCGGTTGGTTACACAGATAGGCGGAAAGGTTTTGCGCGCCCGCAGAGGTGCCATAATAGAGATCGAAGGGGTTGAACTGTGCCCGCATAAACTCATCAAGCACCCCAGCGGTGAAAATCCCTCGCTGTCCTCCCCCTTCACAAACCAGTGCCGTGCGGCCAGGTTTGAAACGACTTAGCGATAATGGCGCAATATTGCCAAGCGTGACGGGTATACGCTGCCCCACCTCTGCCTACCTGTTTTTATTCACCAGACTGATAAAGTAGCCTAATTTGCGGTCGGCTAAAACTAATAAAGCCAGTCCGCTGGACTGGCTTTGTTGTCATGCTAGTTAACACGTGGCGTTCTAGGGTCGTTTACGCCCGGTAAACAGGCTCACCAGGAAGATAATAATCCCGACAACGAACACGATTTTTGCTGCCCACGCAGCCGTACCTGCCAGTCCACCAAATCCTAATGCGGCGGCAATTAACGCGATAACCAGAAATATAATGCCCCAACGAAACATAAGCTTCTCCTTTACCATAGTTAATGTCGACCGCTTGCTATCAGCCTTCAAATTACTCATATGCACTATTTTTAGTGTGGTGCAGATTTTGCCCGCTGCCAAATTTCAGCAGGCAAAATCACCACTTATTACTGCGTTTTCAGATCATTTTTGACACTTTTCACGCCATCAACGGCTTTGGCGATACTTTCAGCACGATCGCTCTGTGCCTGAGATTTCACGGTACCTGACAGCTGCACAACCCCATCTGTCGTCTCAACCTTCACGTTACGTGAGGGAACAATGTCATCGGCCAGCAGTTTTGCTTTCACTTCACTGGTTGTTGCCGCATCGCCAGCGTAGCCTTTCATCGAGCTTTCTTTACTGTCGCGGACGTGAAGTTTGTCGCTCACAGAGGTAACGCCCTCAACGGCTTTCGCCGCCGCAACGGCCGCTTCAGCCTGAGCCTGGCTGTGAACAAATCCACTCAACGTCACCACTTTATTGTCCGTTTTCACCGAGATGTCAGTACTCTTCACACTCTCGTTATCTACCAGCGCGGCTTTTACTTTTGCCGTGATGGTGCTGTCATCCATAAAGTTACCCACTTTACTTCCTGCGCTTTCAGCACTCGCCTGCGCCTTATCCATTGTCGTGGTTTCGGCATAGGCAGCACCAGTGGCAACAGCGGAGGTCAGCATCACGGCAAGCAGTGTTTTAGAGATCGTCAGTTTTTTCATCGTCATCAATATATTCCTGTATGTTTTGCTCAACATCCGAGCACTAGCAACACGCAGGTTGCATTGCTGAATAGGGTCAAAAATCCCTGCTCGCATACTTCTCACGGATCCCCGAGTCCACCAGGGCCATCAAACACCGCGAAATTGCGCTCTGAGCCAGTTATTAATATTGCGATGGAAATAAACGTTAGCTTTAAGCGCTTAATCTTGACGCGCTATCAGCATTTAAAGCCAACGTAGATGTCATCGCTTTGTTAAATATAGATCACAATTTTGAAACCGCCCGCTTCGCTGGTCAAAAAATGGACAGTTAGCGAAAAAAGAGAGGGAATTAAGAACTTTCCGTAAGGGGCTAATTAGGAAGGGAAAGCGTCAGGGCGCAGCGGCTGCCGCGCCCTGAAGGGGTTTTTAGTGTTCGCGAGTTTTGCGGAACTCAACTTCAGGATAACGTTCCTGAGTCAGGTTCAGGTTAACCATGGTTGGGGCGATATAGGTCAGGTTGTCACCGCCATCCAGCGCCAGCTGAACTTCGTTTTTACGTTTGAACTCTTCGAATTTCTTCACGTCTTTGCTCTCAACCCAGCGGGCCGTGGCGACGTTAACCGATTCGTAGATAGCTTCCACGTTGTATTCGCTTTTCAGACGCGCAACCACTACGTCAAACTGCAGCACACCCACCGCACCCACAATCAGATCGTTGTTGGCGATCGGACGGAAGACCTGTACCGCGCCCTCTTCGGAGAGCTGAACCAGCCCTTTCAGCAGCTGTTTCTGCTTCAGCGGATCCTTCAGGCGAATTCGACGGAACAGTTCCGGCGCGAAGTTCGGAATACCGGTGAACTTCATCATTTCGCCCTGGGTGAAGGTATCACCAATCTGGATGGTACCGTGGTTGTGCAAGCCGATGATGTCGCCCGGGTAGGCTTCTTCAACGTGCGAACGGTCACCCGCCATAAAGGTCAGCGCGTCGGAGATCACCACATCTTTACCGATACGGACCTGGCGCAGCTTCATGCCCTTCTCATATTTCCCGGACACCACGCGCATAAACGCTACGCGGTCGCGGTGTTTCGGGTCCATGTTGGCCTGAATTTTGAAGACGAAGCCGGTGAATTTCTCATCCTGCGCTTCCACCAGACGAGTGTCGGTTTTACGCGGCATTGGCGCCGGCGCCCACTCCACCAGACCGTCGAGCATATGGTCAACGCCGAAGTTACCCAGCGCGGTACCGAAGAACACTGGGGTAATTTCACCGGCCAGGAACAGCTCTTTATCAAACTCGTTGGACGCACCCTGAACCAGTTCCAGCTCATCACGCAACTGCTGCGCCAGGTCTTCACCGACGGCGGCATCCAGTTCCGGGTTGTTTAAGCCCTTAACGATGCGCACTTCCTGAATGGTGTGGCCTTTACCGGTCTGATACAGATAGGTTTCATCTTTATAGAGATGGTAAACGCCTTTGAACAGCTTGCCGCAGCCAATTGGCCAGGTGATTGGCGCACAGCCAATTTTCAGCTCGCGCTCAACTTCATCCAGCACTTCCATCGGATCGCGGATGTCACGGTCGAGTTTGTTCATAAAGGTCAGGATCGGCGTATCGCGCAGGCGGGTAACTTCCATCAGCTTACGGGTACGATCCTCGACGCCTTTCGCAGCGTCGATAACCATCAGACAGCAGTCGACCGCCGTCAGCGTACGGTAGGTATCTTCGGAGAAGTCTTCGTGCCCCGGGGTGTCCAGCAGGTTCACCAGACAGTCGTGGTACGGGAACTGCATCACGGAGGTGGTAATAGAGATACCACGCTGCTTTTCCATCTCCATCCAGTCAGATTTTGCATGCTGGCTGGAGCCACGGCCTTTTACCGTACCGGCGGTCTGAATAGCCTGTCCGAATAACAGTACTTTTTCAGTGATTGTCGTTTTACCGGCATCCGGGTGGGAAATAATGGCAAAAGTGCGGCGTTTGGCCACCTCTTGTAAATAAGGAGACAACGTCATAATTCAATCTTCTTGAGTAGGCACGGCTTCACACCGTGCATGTTGAATACGAAAAAATTGCGGCTATTTTACCCATCAAAGGGGGGCTGGCAATCACTGTTTACACAGGAGCAACTCCAGTTCATGCAATGAGGTCACCGTCCAGTCAGGCGTAATGCCTTCCGGCAGCAGACGCTGATGCGCGTTCAGCCAGCAGGTTGCCCACTCGGCGTTCATCCCACCGCGAATATCAGACTCGGCGGTATCGCCGACCATCAGCACGCGGGAACGGTCCGGATTGCCGGCCTGTTCCAGGGCATAGTCAAAGATCCGGCGATCCGGTTTTGCCACGCCCACTTCTTCAGAAATAATCAGCAGATCAAAGTGTTCACGAAGCCCGGTGCGCTCCAGACGAATTTGCTGCAGCGACGTAAAGCCGTTGGTGATGATACCCATCTTCACCTTGCCCTTCAGGGCATTCAGCAGCGATACCGCGCCCGGCAACGGGGCGCAGATTTCCGCCATCGCGTTCATAAAGGCATCGTTCAGGTCGCCTGGCTTCACGTTCAGACGCTCCGCCCAGTTAGTAAAACGTTGGTGCTGAAGCTGCAGCGAGGTGATCGCGCCATTCTGGTAGTCCACCCACAGCGGCTGGTTGACCGCCTGGTAGTCCTGGAAATCTTCCGCGGTAAAGGTCACGCTATAGTCGAGAAACATCCGCTGTAAGCCGCTAAACGAGTCAAACGTAAACAGCGTTTCATCGGCATCGAAGAAAATCCAGTCCCACTTCTTCATCTTTTCACCTTGTCTTACATACTGAGGGGCAGCGCCATAATGATGGCGTCCTCACGGCCGTCCGCCGTGGGGTAATAGTTGCGACGGATTGTCGCCTCATTGAAGCCTAAGCTTTCATACAGTGCGATGGCCGCGTGGTTTGAGGCTCGCACTTCCAGCCATAGCGTCACCACGCCCTGTGCATCTAGCGCATCAATGAGATGTTCCAGCAGTTCACGCCCCAGACCACGGCGCTGATACGCGGGATCGACGGCAATATTGAACAACGTGGCTTCGTCCAGCACGACCTGAGTGATGGCAAACGCGGCCATTTCTCCGTCGACGGACAACTGGAGGTTCAGGTAGCGCTCGCCCTGGTTGCTGGCGAAGGTTTTTTCACTCCAGGGAAACGCATGCGCGCGAGTTTCAATGTGAAAGGCGCGGGGTAAATCAGCCGTGCTGAGGGTAGAAATCGTGTTCATGGGCGCAAATTTGTTGCCACAGCGCGGCGCGAGCTGGCGCGCTGGCCTGTAGTTCATTAAACGGAGGCGTCGAAATCATCGCCCCTTCCAGCGTCACCGGCGTATCGTTACCAAGACGCCAGCAGTGACAGCGGCTGTCCTGCGGCAGCATCGCCACCCGGTCAGGCGTTAGCGCTAGTACCTGGTCCGGCGTCAGGCACAACGCGCGGAGAATATCGCTAATCAGCGGCTCGGTGAGCGACGGTAACGTCTCGGCCACCATCACCAGCTTTACATGCGGCGGAAGCGTAATCGCAATTTCACCCTGCAGTGCCCCAGGGCGACGTAATGCCCACTGGGTGATACCCAACTGTTGTAATTGCCAGTCTCGCCGGGATGTCATGTGAAACGCTCCTGTCTATCAAGGGCGCAAATATAGCAAATTCATCGAAACTGCGCCAATTACACACTATATACACAAAATCATTCGAGTTGCGTCAAGGCGGCAAGCGAATGACAAATTCGTCAGGAACGAATTTGACCAGCCAAAGGCTGGCCTCTGGTGAGGGACATGGATGTCCCTCATTAATCCCCAGAAACGTACATAAGTACGTGACTGGGGTGAAAGAGTGCAGCCAACGTAGAGGCAACTTGAAGGATGACGTGTATAATCGTCGCCTAAGTTTATTGAGGAATAATTCATGTCTGCTTTTACCCCGGCAAGTGAAGTCTTGCTGCGCCACAGTGACGATTTCGAACAGAGCCGTATTTTCTTTGCCGGCGATCTGCAGGATGACCTGCCCGCACGTCTGGAAACCGCAGCAAGCCGCGCGCATACCCAGCAGTATCACCACTGGCAGGTACTGAACCGCCAGATGGGCGACAACGTTCGCTTTAGCCTGGTGGCTCAGGCTGAAGATGTGGCGGATTGCGACACCCTGATCTACTACTGGCCGAAGAACAAGCCGGAAGCCCAGTTCCAGCTGATGAATATTCTTTCTCTGCTGCCGGTTGGTACTGATATTTTTGTCGTCGGTGAAAACCGCAGCGGCGTACGTAGCGCCGAACAGATGCTGGCTGAATATGCTCCGCTTAACAAAGTCGACAGCGCGCGTCGCTGCGGTCTGTACCATGGCCGTCTGGAAAAACAGCCGACCTTCGATGCGGAGAGCTTCTGGGGCGAGTACCAGTTGGATAATCTGACCATTAAGACCCTGCCAGGCGTATTCAGCCGCGACGGTCTGGATGTCGGTAGCCAGTTGCTGCTTTCTACCCTTACTCCGCATACCAAAGGCAAAGTGCTGGATGTCGGCTGCGGCGCTGGCGTACTGGCAGCCACCCTTGCCAGTCACTCACCAAAGGTACGACTGACCCTGTCTGACGTGAGCGCCCCTGCGGTTAAAGCCAGCCGCGCCACGCTTGCGGCGAACGGTGTTGAAGGTGAAGTGATTGCCAGTAACGTCTTCTCTGAGATTAATGGTCGCTTCGACATGATCATCTCCAACCCACCGTTCCACGATGGGATGCAGACCAGCCTGGACGCTGCCCAGACCTTAATCCGCGGCGCGGTTCGTCATCTGAACAGCGGCGGCGAGCTGCGAATCGTGGCGAACGCCTTCCTGCCGTATCCGGCAGTGCTGGATGAAACCTTCGGCTTCCACGAAGTGATCGCCCAGACTGGCCGTTTTAAAGTTTACCGCACCGTTTTGACCCGCCAGGCGAAAAAAGCCTAATCAGATCGCGTGTAGCCCGGCCGAGCGTAGCGACGCCGGGGCTTACCGCTAAGTATCTCCCGGCGTCGCTACGCTCGGCCGGGCTACATAACCCCTCGAAAACCGCAGAAACGCCTTTTTTTTCGGCAATCACTCCGCGTTCGATAATTAACTATTGACGCACAGCGTAAAACCACTAGAATTCGCCTCCGTGGTAACGATTCTTTCATAAAGAGTCGATGGTATGCGAAGGTGGCGGAATTGGTAGACGCGCTAGCTTCAGGTGTTAGTGTCCTTTGGATGTGGGGGTTCGAGTCCCCCCCCTCGCACCATAAACCACGTTATATCGTTCGCAGAGTGCGAAGGTGGCGGAATTGGTAGACGCGCTAGCTTCAGGTGTTAGTGTCCTTAGGATGTGGGGGTTCGAGTCCCCCCCCTCGCACCAACGAAGCGATATAACAAAAGTAACGAGATATCTGTGCGAAGGTGGCGGAATTGGTAGACGCGCTAGCTTCAGGTGTTAGTGTCCTTAGGATGTGGGGGTTCGAGTCCCCCCCCTCGCACCAGACTCCTCGTTCTCTCCTGGTAGTTCCCCCCCATTTTTGATAGTCATCCCATTAGCTTTAAATTCATTGTTATCAGCACAAGACCGCCAACAAACGCTATGCACGACGGTAACAGCACAAAGTGACGTAACCGACGATGCCATATCATGGCGCCGCTCAGCAGCAACCCGCACACGATAACGCCGCGCCAGACGTCAAGCGACAGCCCCATCGTGCTCAGTATGGCGATTGCGCCTCCCGAAATCAGTACACCCCAGCCGCTGCCTAGCGTTCGTTGCAACATGAACCAGCCCATCTAAATGATAATGATTACCAATATCATATATTGTTTTTTGTCAATTGTCTGCTCATGCGCTAAGGTTTCATAATCATTAATGACATGTATATTGCATGGTGATAACTTGTACAAAAAATAGCATGTCTAAATAAAAAGAATTTGCGCTTTGCATTCATGAATTATTCTTGTTTTTGATGCATTTACTTATATTAAAGGCTGACTACAACATCCAACAATGACAGTACAATCCTGGCGCACCCTGCGTGCGCAAAAATATCAGCTAACGTTCCGGCTATTTTTGTTTCTGAATCTGGTCTCATCGACGCTGTCCGTTTTCAGCCCGATATATAACGTTAATATTTTTCCACTACCTGCAATGCTGATAGCGGTGGGCAGCAGCGTGCTGCTGGCATGGAACTGGCGATATAGCAGTATAAAACTGAATATACTAATAGTTTCAGTTATATTCGGCTGCTTATGGGGCTGGCATATTTTAAGTAAAACTTTGGTGCTCGCTTTACCTAATGACAACTTTCAAATGGTGGCGCTTTTCAGCGTACTATTTGTCGGCACCATTGCCTTTTCCAATAATATTGTCGCCTTTTCCCTCCATTCAATGCCGACCTTTATTGTGTGCCTGATAACCAGCCCTTACGGGGAATGGTGGAGAATGACCTACTGTATGGCACTGCCGTTAGTTGGCATCGCTATTCAGCACGTGATCCAGCGGCGTAACGATAAGTTCGCGCAAGGGTTGATGTATAAACTACTGGAAGAGCGCGAAACGCTGAACGGTCTGAGCATGCTCGACCCGCTGACCGGGCTCTACAACCGCCGTGGGTTCCAGTTCCGCCTGGATTCATTGATGTCGATAGGTAAGGCGCAGCACTCCGTCCTGCTGCTGGATATTGACCACTTCAAGGCCTACAACGACCACTACGGCCATATGATGGGCGATCAGGCTCTGATGCGTGTTTCGGCAGCGATTCGAAACGCCGTGCGTTCCCGGGATATTGTGACGCGCTTTGGCGGTGAGGAGTTTATGGTAGTGCTACCGCACTGCAACATTGAGGCCGCGATGCAGACCGCCGAGCGTATTCGCCAACACGTATACGATCTCAAAATTCCGCATATGTTCAACTCCAGCGTGGCAACCCACGTGACCATCAGCATCGGTGTAGCCCCACTGGAGGATAACAACATTGACCAGGCCATGCAGCGCGCGGATAAAGCGCTGTATGACGCGAAAAACATGGGGCGTAATAACATTCTGACCTACGAGCAGGCTCCCGCCGTCTAGGTTCACAAAACGCGGGCTCAGGAGACAAACTTCTTGCGCTCGCTTTTATCTATAGCTAGGATTGCTAATCATTATCATTTAGATTTGAATCCAGCAACGCTATGGCTTACCGTTCCGCTCCGATTGCCGATGACCTCATCTGGCGCACGCCGATTCCTTCAAAGGAACAGGCGTTCGCAGAGTCAGTGCGCGCCAAAATAGCCGAGTTACGTCCGCACCTGCTGGACATGTTTCGTCTGGGCGAAGCGGCCCCGGATAGTGCCAAAACCCTCAGCGAATGGGCGAAACCGACGGAGCTAAGCTCCCTGCTGGCCGTCTATTCCGATCATATCTACCGCAATCAACCGACCCTGGCGCGAGAAAATAAACCGCTGCTTTCCCTTTGGGCGCAATGGTATATCGGCCTGCTGGTGCCACCGTTGATGCTCGCACTGCTGACTGAAGAATCCGCTATCTCGCTAAGCCCTGACCATTTCCGCGTAGAATTCCACGAAACCGGCCGCGCGGCGTGCTTCTGGATCGACGTACACGCTGACGTTTGCGCCAGCAAGAAACCGGCCATCGAACGCATGGACGATCTGGTGAGTCAGGCGCTTATGCCAGTCGTGCAGGCGCTGGAAGCAACGGGAGAGATTAACGGTAAGCTCATCTGGAGTAATACCGGCTACCTGATTAACTGGTATCTCGGCGAAATGAAAACGCTGCTAGGCGAAGAGCAGGTCAACCTGCTGCGCCAGCGCTGTTTCTTTACCAGCACGCTGGCCAACGGCCAGGATAATCCGTTATGGCGTACTGTGGTATTACGTGACGGCCTGCTGGTACGCCGCACCTGCTGCCAGCGTTACCGCTTGCCCGACGTTAAACAGTGTGGCGACTGTACGCTGAAATAAACAACGGGGCTTTCGCCCCGTTATTTTTTACTGCTGTCTTTTACGCTGCCTGCTGGCTCTCTTCAGCCGCACGCTGCGCTTCTTCGTTTTCCTGCTCTAACAACTGTTTTTCATACACTTTGAAGAACGGATAGTAGATAACCGCGGAAACGCAGGCCAACAGTACCACCAGAATCGCTGCTCGGAAGTCCCAGCCCAAAGCCCATGCGCCGCCAATAGGTGCCGGTGCCGTCCACGGTACAACAGAAATCACGCGACCAATCAGATCCAGCTTCATCGCCGCCCACGCCAGAATCGCGTTGACCATCGGTGCCAGCAGGAATGGAATGAAGAACACTGGGTTCATTACGATTGGGGTACCGAAGATAACCGGTTCGTTGATGTTGAACAGGCTAGGCACCACGCTCAGACGACCGATAGAACGCAGGTGTGCTGAACGGCTACGCAGGTAGCAGAACACCAACCCCATCGTTGCACCGGAACCCCCGACCACGATAAAGAAGGTCCAGAATGCTTCCATAAAGATGTGCGGCAGCGGTGCGCCCTGTGCCAGAGCCGTCTGGTTCAGGCCAAGGTTAGTCAGCCAGAACATCTGCAGCATACCGGAGACAATCGCCGCCCCGTGGATCCCTGCAAACCACAGCAGGTGACCAATCAGTACGGCCAGCAGAATCGCCGGTAAGGAGTCAGCAGCGGAAACCAGCGGCTTGAACACGGACATGATGGCTTGCGGAATCAACATGTCGAACTGGCTTTGAATAAACAGGCTCAGCGGATAGAGCGTCAACACCACCACCAGCACCGGAATCAGCAGGTCGAAGGAGTTTTTGATCATCGGCGGCACCTGATCCGGCAGGCGGATCCCGATGTTGCGGACTTTCAGAAAACGCATCATCTCCACGCAGTAGACGGCAACGAGGATCGCAGTAAAGATCCCGGTTCCCCCCAGGCTATCAACCGGCAGATGGCCGCTGGTTTTTGGTGCGGCAACCAGCAGGAACGCCATGATGGAAAGCATCGAACACATGAACGGATCGAGCTGGTTGCTCTTTTCGTAGTGTTTGCCGAGGTTATAGGAGATGGCCGCACAGATATAGATAGACATAATGCCCATCGTCATATCAAACGGCGTCAGAATACGACCTTCAAACTGCTTGGCAAGATCTAACCACGCGCGGGCAAAGCCCCAGGTGGTATCGGGAGAAAACGGTGGATAGGCGAATACCAGTAAAAACGATCCTACAATCATAAAAGGCATGGCAGAGATAAAACCATCACGAATCGCCATAACGTGACGCTGAGAGGAAATTCGCCCCGCAACCGGACTAACGTAGTTTTCTACAAAGCGGAATATCAGATTAAATGCAGCGTGATTAGCAGACATAACAGCCCTCCTGACAGGCTTTAGACGTCAACACAGCAACAACGATTTTGCCGACATGCAACTGGGCGTACATTGAAGCATCAGGTGTTACGGGTCTGCGACCTGCAATGATGTTCATACCGATACAGTTCATACACGGCTCTTATTATAGATACAAAGGAAGTTACCCCCGCAGTATCAATCGGCTGATGAATAACCGCAACCGGTTACAGTAACCGGTTGCACTGATTGTGAAGGAGATCCAAAAAACAAACAATTTTTGCACAACTTAGCCGCTTTATTTACAACCCAGGTAGCTTTATGACAGAGTGGCTCGCCGAATTATCAGGAGAGAACCATGAGCCTACAGTCTGTAAAGGAATTCTTTGCCGAGCACGCGCCCGACATCAGCATCATCGAGCTTGAGCAAAGTACCGCAACCGTTGCTCTTGCCGCCGCCGCTCACCGCGTTGAGCCCGGACAAATTGCCAAAACGCTCTCGCTGAAGGTGAAAGACCGCGTCATTCTGGTGGTTGCGAAAGGAGATGCCCGTCTGGACAATAAGAAGCTGAAAGAGACTTTTGGCGCGAAGGCTCGCATGCTAAGCAGTGATGAAGTGGTGGTTCTCACCGGTCACCCAGTCGGTGGGGTCTGTCCATTTGGGCTGGAGAATCCGCTGGCGGTGTACTGCGATGTCTCGCTGCAGCAATACGAAGAAGTTCTCCCTGCTGCAGGAGCCATACACAGCGCGGTACGCATTTCGCCGGAGCGGATGGCTAGCCTTACCGCTGCCACATGGGTGGATGTCTGCCTCTAACAAACGGACGAGGAGCTGGCATTATTCATATCGTGTAACGACACCAGCAGGTCGGCAGCGCTCAGCAGTTCAATATCGGAATTCACCCCCAGCTTCGTCATCGCATTAAATTTATGTGCGCGAATAGTTTTGATATTCCGCCCCAGCTGCTGAGAAATATCCATCAGCGAATAGCCGTAGGTCATGTAGCGCAGGATCAGGTTCTCGGTCGGGCTGAGAAAACGATTTTCTCGCTGGGCAGCGGAATCCTCCATTGCCTCACGAACCTCTATCGCCTCTTCCAGCAGCGCGAATACGCTATGCCGTAGGTCGCTCAGCGTTTCGGATTTACTGAGCACGCCATGAATATAGGTGGGCGACAGCTGCCGAATCAGTCCAGCTTCATCTTTATCGTTAGCCAGAATGATACGCATCGCCTTAGGATGATGGCTGGCAATCTCGCCCATCGCTAACAGGCATTCAATACGAAGTTCACGCGTGCCAGAGAGACAATACATGACGCCATCAAACGGCCCTTGCCTGACCGCCAGCTTAAATTCGGCAATGCTGCGAAAAAAATGGAAAGTAAAATGCCTACCACGAGCGCTCATCAGTAGATGACGTAGCCCTACCGCCGTCACATTACAATGCTCTATGATAGCGATGCGCTGCTTCCTGCTGCATTTTTCCATTCGACTTGCTCCCCGTAGGCTGAATAGAGATTGAGTTCCTTCATTCCCTGATTGCTGTTGAGCCAGGCATACATTTCCGCATTACTGCGCAGAGACAGGCGGCGCATTGCACTATTTTTTTGCGCACTAATGGTTTTATTACTTTTTTTCAGCAAAGCGGCGATTTGGTTAATCCCCCATCCTTTCGCCAGCAGACGCAGTACTTTTCGCTCGGACAGCGTCAACATAATGAGTCGTTGATTATCATCATCGACATCTGCATCATGCTGCAGCGCAAGCAGCATTTCACTCACGTTATCCGTGCTGACATTGTCCTGTTGAATGGCTTTTACCACCCGCTCAACAGAGTCAGATTCTGAGAGTAGCGTGCTTTCCGGACGCATTAAAAATTCAACGGCTAATGCGTAGTACTGGCGGCTAATCATAAATATCCAGTGAATATCACGATATTGCGATAGCAGCGTATAGTATTGCTCGCAGAGCGCACGCGGATTACCAATATCACCAGAGAAATCAACGATAACCACATCAGTACGGCGAAGTTGAAGCAGCGTTAACTGCTCAAGAGACTGGCAAAAATTGAGCTCGTAATTCGGGAAATGCATTCGCATAATGGAATTCAGCCCAGACTGCATAACCGGTATGTTGCTGATAATCACTGCGAACTTGCAGTACTCTGGCGTCATATAACCTCCGTATCCTTTCGAAGATTCGTTTCCTGAATATATTTTTATTTCATCAAATAAGCGTATTTTCAGGAAATGAACCCATCCATTTCTATTTCCCTTTAATAGCGGCGTAATACTCGTCGGTTAATTATCAAATAAACCTGACCGCTGTATGACTTTATCTGTGAGATGACTTCATCTGGTTAGCAGGACTAACTACGACAGTATGGCATATCAACGTAAAAGAGATTGCTTAGAAAATATTAAAGCATCAATAAGAAAAAATTAAACATTCAAAAAAATAGCCTATTCAGATAGTTCCATTTTCATCTTGAATTCTTTGGGCGTCACCCCTTCACGCTTGCGGAAAAAACGCGAAAAATAGGTCACGTCACTAAATCCCAGATAATCAGAAACCTGTGTGATGGTCATGCTGGTGTACTGCAGGCTACGCTTTGCTTCGAGTAGTAGTCGCTGATGTAAAACGTTCAATGCGCTGGTACCGTGATATTCACGACACAAGCAGTTCAAATGGGTGGTGGAAACCCGCAGCTTTTGCGCATAGTCGGCCAACGATAAATGCTCGCGGTAGTGGCTCTCAATCAGCCGGCTAAACTGGCGCAGCACGCTGCGTTTCCGCTCGCTGTGATCCTTCACCACGCCTCCCGCCTTGCCCTGACGATTGAGCCACACCAGCAGCGCGCTTAGCAACGAATAGAGCATCATCTCCCGCGCGTCGTGATCCTGGGTGTACTCTTCCAGCAGCGTGGCAAATAGGGTACGGATATGGTGGCCGGAACGTTTAACCGGAATACAGCCGGGCTGGCTCAGCATATCCAGAGGTTGCCCGAACTGCGTCTCCAGACGGCTTAACAACGGCAGCGCAAGCGAGAGCACGTAGCCTTGCGTCCCCGGCGAAAAATGAAAGCCATGAACGCAGAGCGCGGGAACGACCTGAATAGAAGATTCGTTCACCACCAGGCGTTGTCCCTCTATTTCTATTTCAGCCTGCCCTTTGTGCAAATAAAGCAGTTGCACCAGCTCGGCATGCTGGTGAACCCGAATATGCCATTCGTAGAGGCTGCTGCGTTTATGGATCGATTCACAGTGCAGCAGATCGGGTGTCGGCCAACCCATATGCTCGCCATAGAGCTTAAATACCGGCACCACCTCCGGCATATTCGCTTCGACACCCGCTCTTTTCATTATCTACTCCACCGTTTCATAAGGCAGCCCCACGTAGTTTTCAGCAATCGTTGTCAGGCCCGCCTGCGAGCTGAGATAGTACTGGCGATCGGCTTCCTGCATCTTTCTGGCAAACGGACTCTGATCCTGAAAATCATGCAGCAGATGGGTCATAAACCAGCTAAAGCGTTCGCCTTTCCAGACCCGGTTCAGCGCCAGTTGTGAATAACGGCTCAGCAGGTCGGCACGTCCATTCTGGTAATACTGCCGCAGGATACGCCACAAATAGTTCACATCCGAAACGGCCAGGTTCAGCCCTTTAGCCCCGGTTGGCGGCACAATGTGTGCGGCATCGCCAACCAGGAACATCCGCCCGTACTGCATCGGCTCCACCACATAGCTACGCAGCGGCGCAATGCTCTTCTCAAGTGAGTGACCAGTCACTAACTTTTGGCTTAACTCGTCCGGCAGACGGCGCTTCAGCTCACTCCAGAAGCGTTCATCAGACCATTGTTCAACGCTGTCGGTCAGCGGAACCTGTAGATAGTAACGGCTTCTAGTTAGTGAGCGCTGACTACACAATACAAACCCACGCTCATGATGCGCGTAAATCAGTTCCGGGTTGACCGGCGGCGTGTCAGAGAGCAACCCCAGCCAGCCGAACGGCCAGATGCTTTCATATTCACGCAGAATATCGCGAGGTATGCTCTGACGAGAAACGCCGTGGAAGCCATCACATCCGGCAACAAACTCACATTCCAGATGGCAACGTTCACCGTTTTTCATAAAGGTGACGGAGGGCTTATCACTTTTCAGGTCGTGCAATTCAACCTGTTCAACGCCATAAATGGTTTGCGCTCCGCTGGCCTGCCGCGCTTCCATCAAATCACGCGTCACCTCGGTCTGGCCATAAACCATCACGCTCTTTCCGCCGGTCAATTCACTCAGCGGCACGGGAATACGCCGGTCAGCAAACAGGAACTCCACACCGTGGTGAAGCAGCCCTTCCACCTCCATACGGCGAGCGACGCCCGCTTCACGCAGCAGCTCGACGGTACCGTTTTCGAGTATCCCGGCGCGAATACGTCCCAGTACATACTCCGGGGTCTGACGTTCCAGGATCACGGTTTTAATGCCCGCATTATGCAACAACTGGCCTAACAGCAGCCCGGAAGGCCCGGCACCGATAATGGCAACTTGCGTGTTCATGGGTGACCTCGCACTCTGGTTAATTATTTGTTTATTTTGTGTATCAATAAAGTTTCAGAATGCATTTTTGATAAGTCAGAGGGGAAAAAGAAGGTCAGAATCCGTTCAAAAATTGCACTTTCGAACAGTTTTGCAAAAGTGTGGGCAACATCAACTCTTCAACAAAAGCGTCAGGCCGCCGAATTTTTGCACATTGTTTGATCCTGGCCGGATTGCTTCCCCATGCTCTTCGGGTAAAAGTAGGTCATTACATCGGCGTTCTCGATACCAGGATCATTATGGAAGTAGATCAGTCAGAACAACGCATCGTCACACGGCTTTGTATTCAGTGCGGTCTTTTTTTACTCCAGCATGGGGCGGAGAGCGCCCTGGTTGAAGAGCTATCAACGCGTTTGGGACGCGCGCTGGGGATGGACAGCGTCGAAAGTGCGATCTCGTCAAACGCGATTGTGCTAACCACCATTAAAGATGGGCAGTGCCTGACCTCCACGCGTAAAAATAGCGATCGCGGTATTAACATGCACGTGGTCACAGAGGTGCAGCACATCGTCATTATGGCCGAACACAAGCTGCTGGACTCTAAAGACGTCGGCAAGCGCTTCACGCAGATTAAACCGCTGCGCTACCCACGCTGGCTGGTTGTGCTGATGGTGGGCCTCTCCTGCGCCTGCTTCTGCAAACTCAACAACGGTGGCTGGGACGGTGCGCTCATCACCTTCTGCGCCAGCTCTATCGCCATGTACATCCGCCAGGTGCTAACCCACCGCTCAATGCACCCGCAGATTAACTTCGGCCTGACCGCCTTTGTCGCCACCACCGTTTCCGGCCTGATGCTGCAACTGCCCGCGTTTCATCAGACTTCAACGGTGGCGATGGCAGCCAGCGTGCTGTTGCTGGTGCCCGGCTTCCCATTGATTAACACGGTTGCCGACATGTTCAAAGGCCATATCAACACCGGCCTGGCGCGCTGGGCAATTGCCAGCCTGCTGACGCTGGCGACCTGCGTCGGCGTGGTGATGGCGATGACGTTATGGGGGCTGCGCGGATGGGTGTGATGCATTTTCTGTTCTTACTGGCGCAGGACGCCGTGCTGTCGGCGATTCCCGCCGTGGGGTTTGCCATGGTCTTTAACGTCCCGCAGCGCGCGCTGCCCTGGTGCGCGTTGTTGGGGGCTATCGGCCATACCTCACGATTCGCCATGATGACCTCCGGGTTTAATATCGAGTGGGCCACCTTCCTGGCGGCGCTGCTGGTTGGCAGCATTGGCATCCAGTGGTCGCGCTGGTATCTGGCGCATCCGAAGATCTTCACCGTGGCCGCCGTCATTCCGATGTTCCCCGGCATTTCAGCGTACACGGCGATGATTTCTGCGGTCAAAATCAGCCACTTCGGCTATTCCGAAGAGCTGATGATCATGCTGCTGAGCAATTTCCTGAAGGCGTCGTCTATCGTCGGCGCGCTCTCTATCGGGCTGTCGATTCCAGGCCTGTGGCTCTATCGCAAACGCCCAAGAGTGTGAAGCATCGGCGGTACGGGGAGTGCCGCCCATCCCATAGCTTGTGCTACTATGTGCACTATTACGGCGGTGCTTCCGCCCCCTTCCCGTTGTTTTTTCAGTATTGAGATAGTGTTATGTCTTCTCGTATTTTAACGCCTAACGTGATCGGTATTGACGCTTTCGTCGCCGATCCTGCTGCGATTCTTGCGCAAACTCAGGGCGGCGCGCTCGCCGTGTTTGCCAATAATCAGCCCGCGTTCTATGCCATTACGCAGGAACGTCTGGCGCAACTCCTGGCGCTGGAAGAAAAGCTGTCCCGACCGGGTAGCGACGTGACGCTGGATGCACAATTTTTTGAAGAGCCGACGCCAGCCCCTATTGCTGTTCCAATGGGTAAATTTGCCATGTACGCAGGTTGGCAGCCCGACGCCGAGTTCCTGCGCCTTTCCGCGCTGTGGGGTATCGCCTTAAGCGAGCCCGTTACGCCGGAAGAGCTGGCTTCTTTCGTCGCCTACTGGCAGGCGGAAGGGAAAGTGTTCCATCATGTACAGTGGCAGCAAAAGCTGGCGCGCAGCGTACAGATGGGCCGGGCCAACAATAACGGCCAGACGCGCCGCGATATCAACACCGTCAGCGAGCCTGACAGTCATATTCCACCGGGTTTCAGAGGTTGAGCATGAAAGACGTTGGTGAATTAATGAAGCGCCTGCAGAAAATGATGCCGGCGCATATCGAACCGGCATTTAAAACCGGCGAAGAACTGCTGGCATGGCAAAAGGAACAGGGCGAGATCCGCGCCGCCGCGCTGGCGCGTGAGAACCGCGCCATGAAAATGCAGCGTACCTTTAACCGCTCCGGTATTCGCCCGCTGCATCAGAACTGTTCGTTTGAAAACTACCGCGTTGAAAACGAAGGCCAGATGAACGCGCTGGCGAAAGCGAGGCAGTACGTGGAAGAGTTCGATGGCAACATCGCCAGCTTTATCTTCTCCGGCAAGCCGGGCACCGGGAAAAACCATCTCGCCGCCGCCATCTGCAACGAGCTGCTGCTGCGGGGCAAATCGGTGCTGATCATTACCGTGGCCGATATTATGTCTGCTATGAAAGAGACCTTCGGTAATCGGGAAACCAGCGAAGAGCAGTTGCTGAGCGATCTCAGCAATGTCGATCTGTTGGTGATCGATGAGATCGGTATGCAGACCGAATCGCGCTATGAAAAAGTGATCATCAATCAGATTGTCGATCGCCGTTCTTCGTCTAAACGCCCGACCGGCATGCTAACCAACAGCAATCTGGATGAAATGAATAAGATGCTGGGCGAGCGCGTGATGGACCGTATGCGCCTCGGCAATAGCCTATGGGTGATCTTCAACTGGGAAAGTTATCGCAGTCGCGTCACCGGCAAAGAGTATTAAGATAAATCCAGTGAATGATAGGCGTATACTCATCACGCCAACTTTTAATAGCACACACGAGTACACCCATGAAATCAGTAAAATCGATGCTTTGCCGAGTTATTATTGCCAGCGCGTTTGTTTCTACCGCTGCGGGCGCCGTATCGTTAAATGATCTGAGCAGCGCGGCTACCCAGCTTACCGGCGGGAGCAGCTCGTCGCAGACTGGCGGCACATCGCTCTCTTCGCTCACCAGCCTGCTTAACGGCGGCAGCCAGTCTCTGAGCTCCAGCAGCATGAACAATGCGGCGGGGATTCTGGGCTACTGCGCGAAAGAGAAGCTGGCTTCCGTGACCAACGTCGACAACGTGAAAAACCAGGTGCTGGATAAACTGGGCCTCAACACGCAGGCAGAACAGAAACAGGATACCGGCTATATGGAAGGTATTCAGGGTCTGCTGAACGCGAAAGATGGCCAGAAGCTCGACCTTGATAGCCTGGGTAACACTGAACTGGGCAAGAAAGTGAAAGCAAAAGCCTGTGATTTCGTATTAAAACAAGGCGTTAACTACATTTCCTGATGCTATTCCTGCGGCGAGCACCCTGCTCGCCGCACATTTTCCGCTCAAAAAATATCCATTTCTAAACCAATTCCGAATAACAGCACACTTTCGCTACGATAGAATTGCAGACAGATGACGACACAATTACATTGTGAAGTTAACTTCTGTTCAGCCAGAAATCCTGGCGCTGTTGAGGACGTGTAGTGTCAGAGCTGTTATCCCTTGTGCTTTTTCTCGCTTCCATCGCGATTTATGCCTGTAAAGCGGGGCGAAACAAATGGTGGTTTGCCGCCACCTTAACGGTACTGGGCCTGTTTGTGGTCCTGAATATCACGCTGTACGCAAGTGACTACTTTACCGGCGATGGGATCAACGATGCCGTACTCTACACGTTAACCAACAGCCTGACGGGCGCCGGCGTGGGCAAATATATTCTGCCGGGCATCGGCCTTATCGCCGGGCTGATTGCCGTCTTTGCCGCGCTGGGCTGGGTCCTGCGCCGCCGACGTCACCATCCTCACCATTTCGGTTACAGCCTGATAGCGCTGGTTCTGGCCGTCGGCTCCGTCGACGCTAGCCCGGCGTTTCGCCAGATTAGCGAGCTGGTAAAATCGCAGTCTCGCGATGGCGACCCTGACTTTGCGGCCTACTACAAAGAGCCGTCAAAGACGATCCCGAACCCGAAAATGAACCTCGTTTATATCTATGGCGAAAGCCTGGAGCGCACCTATTTTGACGACCAGGCCTTCCCGAACCTGACGCCAGAACTGGGCTCACTGAAAAACGAGGGGATCGATTTTAGCCACACCATGCAGTTGCCGGGCACTGATTACACCATCGCCGGTATGGTTGCTTCGCAGTGCGGTATTCCACTCTTTGCGCCGTTTGAAGGTAACGCTTCCGCCTCGCTGTCGAGCTTCTTCCCGCAGAACATCTGCCTTGGCGATATCCTGAAAAACTCGGGCTATGAAAACTACTTCGTGCAGGGCGCCAACCTGCGCTTTGCCGGGAAAGATGTGTTCCTGAAATCGCACGGCTTTGACTATCTGTACGGCGCGGAAGAGCTGAAAACCACCGTCGCCGACCCAGGCTATAAAAACGATTGGGGCTACTACGACGACACCGTGCTGGATGAAGCGTGGAAGAAATTCGAGTCGCTGTCCCAGGAAGGCAAGCGCTTCTCGCTGTTTACTCTGACCGTGGATACTCACCACCCGGACGGCTTTATTTCGCGCTCCTGCAACCGCAAAAAGTATGAGATCGGCGGCAAAACTAACCAGTCGTTTAGCGCAGTAGCCTGTAGCCAGGAAAATATCGCGGAATTTATCAATAAGATCAAAGCATCGCCGTATTTTAAGAACACCATTATCGTGGTCTCTTCTGACCATCTGGCGATGAAAAATACCGCCTGGGACTACCTCAACAAGCAGGACCGCAGCAACCTGTTCTTTGTGATCCGCGGCGACCAGCCGGACGAGCAGGACGTGGTGGCGGTAAAACGTAACACCATGGATAACGGCGCGACGGTGCTGGATCTCCTCGGCGGTGATAACTTTATCGGCCTTGGCCGCAGCAGCCTGTCGGGCCAGTCGCTCTCTGAGGTGTTCCTCAACATGAAGGAGAAGGTGCTGGCCTGGAAGCCGGACGTTATTCGCCTGTGGAACTTCCCGAAAGAGATCAAAAACTTCTCTATCGATACCCAGAAAAACATGATCGCCTTCTCCGGCAGCCATTTCCGTCTGCCGCTGCTGCTGCGCGTCTCCGATAACCGCGTTGAACCGCTGCCGGAAAGCGAATACTCCGCCCCGCTGCGCTATCAGCTGGCAGATTTCGCCCCACGCGATAACTTCGTCTGGGTCGACCGCTGCTACAAGATGGGCCAGCTGTGGTCGCAAAATCTATCGCTCTCCACCGACTGGTGCGTGTCCCAGGGGCAGCTTGGCGGCGAGCAAAAAGTTCAGCACGTCGATAAAGCCCAGTGGAACGGCAAAACCGAGTTTAAAGACACGGTGATCGACATGGTCCGCTATCACGGTAACGTCGATACGCTCAAAACCGTCGACAACGATATTCGTTATAAAGCGGACAGCTTTATCTTCAACGTCGCAGGCGCGCCGGAAGAGGTGAAATCCTTCAGCGGTATATCCCGCCCAGAATCCTGGGGACGCTGGTCCAACGCCCAACTAGGCCAGGAGGTGAAGATTGAGTATCAGCACCCGCTGCCGAAGCGCTTTGATTTGGTCATTACCGCCAAAGCTTTTGGCCCGAACGCCAATAAACCCATTCCCGTTCGCGTCGGCAATAGCGAGCAAACGCTGACGCTGGGCAACGAAGTCACCACCACGACGCTGCACTTTGATAATCCAGCGGATGCCAGCACGCTGGTTATCGTGCCACCGGATCCGCAGTCGACTAACGAGGGCAATATCCTCGGCCACTCACCTCGCCAGCTCGGTATCGGGATGGTAGAAATCAAAGTCATCGCCTCCGAGGGTTAACTGACTCCACGCCCGGCAGTCCCCCGCTGCCGGGAAAAACAAGAAAAAATCGCCGATGATCTTCTCCGTTCGCCCGACCACTATTGCCGATACCGCCCTTCTACCCGCCATTGAGCAGGGCGCAGGGCAGCGTTTTCGAGATATTCCTGAGTTAGCCTGGATTGCCGATGGCCCAGCCATTTCGCTGGAAAGTCACCAACAGTTCGTTCGTCGGGGAATGAGCTGGGTAGCGCTGGCAGATTACAGGCCAGTGGGCTTTCTGCTAGCAGCAGCACAGGGAAAATCGCTATTTATCGTCGAAATTTCACTGCATAGCGCATGGCAAGGAAAAGGGTTAGGCCGCAAACTGATGGCCTATATGCAAGCGTGGGCTTCACAGCATTGCTTTAGCGAATTGACGCTCACCACCTTTCGGGATGTACCCTGGAACGCACCGTGGTATGCCCGAATGGGATTCGAAATGCTACCGGAAACGTCGTTGAGCACTGCGCTACGGCAAAAACTGGCACAGGAAGTGGCGCACGGCATGGCGTATGAATCACGCTGCGCCATGCGCCTGATGCTGAACTAGTGCGCCCGGACAGAGGCGCATGTCGTATCAGAAGGTTTCCCAGTTTTCCCCGGTGTCGGTTGCCGCCGCTTTACGCAGCGTACCCGGCGCTGGCGCAGTGGCCACGCTGACCGGTTCGCGCGCGGTGCTTGCCTGGCCCTGCTGGATGCGGAACACGGCCACCGCCTGCGTCAGTCGGCTGGCCTGCTCTTCCAGCGCCGCAGCAGCTGCCGCAGACTCTTCCACCAGCGAGGCGTTCTGCTGGGTAACACGGTCCATTTCCGATACCGCCAGGCCAACCTGGTCGATACCCCGGCTCTGCTCATCCGATGCGGAAGCAATTTCACCCATGATATCGGTTACGCGGGTCACCGCATTCACGATTTCATCCATGGTTTCGCCCGCGCTTTCTACCAGCGTGGAACCGAGGTCGACGCGGTTTACTGAGTCTTCAATCAGGCTCTTAATTTCCCGTGCCGCCTGGGCGCTGCGCTGCGCCAGGTTGCGAACTTCACCCGCGACCACCGCAAAACCACGCCCCTGCTCACCGGCACGTGCGGCTTCCACTGCGGCGTTCAGCGCCAGAATGTTGGTCTGGAAGGCAATACCGTCAATCACGCTGATAATGTCGGCGATTTTCTGCGAACTGGCGGTGATGTCGCGCATGGTCTGCACCACGTTATCCACGACTTTACCGCCCTTCTGCGCGGTTTCCGATGCACTCAGCGCCAGATGACTTGCCTGACGGGCGTTTTCGGCGTTCTGCTTCACGGTCGCCGTCAGCTCTTCCATACTCGCCGCCGTCTCTTCCAGAGAAGCCGCCTGCTGCTCGGTACGTGAAGAGAGGTCGTTGTTGCCCATCGCGATTTCGCTCGCGCCGCTGTAAATAGCGTGGGCCCCCTGACGAACTTCGCCCACGGTACGCGCCAGTTCACCCTGCATATGGCGCAGAGAATGTGCCAGCTCGCCCATTTCGTTGTCGCTTTCCACGTCGATGCGTTTAACCAGGTCACCGCCCGCAATGTGGCGAATACTGTCGATTAAACGATTCAGTGGTTCAATAAGCGTTTTGCGCACTCCCAGCCAGACGGAGATGATCACCGCCAGAACGGCGATCATCACGCTAAACAGGATCCACATGGCCTGCGTGTAGGAGGCATTGCTGTCGTTGACCGCCAGGTCGTACAGGCTGTCATTTTGCTGCAGATAGTTGACGTATGCCTTCTCAAAGCCGTCCTGATAACCCTGGGTCGGCTGGTCGAAGAAGTCGTTGATTTTACCTGCGCCCAGCAACTGGATAAGCTCGGACAGCGCGCCGTGGTAGATATCGTAGTTACGCTTAATTTCCAGCGCCGCGGCTTCGCTCTGACGCGGGTCACGCGGCATCGCTTCATACTCTGCCCAGCGTTTTTCCGCATCTGCCAGTGATTTGGTGGCAATCTGCATCAGCTCGGCAACGGTGGCGCCGCTGCCGATATTGTTCTGATCCATCATGTAACGGATCCCAGCACGGTTCAGGGTATTGCGGGTTTGCAGCAGAGCAACCCAGCTCCCATTCAGCCCAGACTGCTGCTGACGCACGGTTTGCAGAATAGTGAAGTTCTCTTTGTCATGCTTCAAAGAGTTAAAGAACAGTCCCCCTGACGCCAGCTGTAACAGGCCAAACAACACCAAAACCAGCACGAGGCTGGTGACGATCTTTATACGTTTTAACATGTTTCTCTTTCCTCCAGACGAATAACGAGTTTTCGGCGGGAAAAGACAAAACTTTATAGAAATTGTGACTATTAATACGCGGTAACGGCGCGATTTTGCATCACCGAGTTGGCCTGTTCCCCTCACCCTTGCCCTCTCCCCATAGGGGCGAGGGAACCGATTGGTGCAAATTGACAGGCCCCGTAGCCCGGCCAAGCGCAGCGCCGCCGGGGGTGCTCCTATCCGCGCAGTGCGCAAATCTCGTCGTACAGGCCACGAGAAACATCCAGCCCCTGTTTCTCACTTTGCTCACGTGCCAAATAACGCCGCTCACCCGGCAGCCTCGCGCCCTGCGCCTGCATGCCGCTAAACAGTGTCTCGGCGCGTGCCAGATGCGCCTCGGCCTCCGCCCCCAGGAAACGCTGAGGGTCGAGCGCCAGAATCAACTCGCCGCCGTACGGCAGGCCGCCCGCACCGTTATCCCACGCCAGTGATTCGGCGCTGGTCATATCGCCAATCAGCGGGCCGGCGAACAGTTCCACCATCGCCGCCAGCGCCGAGCCTTTATGACCGCCGAAGGTGAGCATCGCCCCGTCCAGTACCGCCTGCGGGTCGGTGGTTGGCTGGCCGTCGCTATCAATCCCCCAGCCTTCTGGAATTGGCTTACCCGCCCGCTGATGTAGCTGAATTTCGCCGCGCGCAGCAGCGCTGGTCGCCATATCAAAAATGAACGGCGGCTTCGCACCGCGCGGCCAGCCGAACGCAATCGGGTTGGTGCCAAACAGCGGTTGGGTGCCACCCGCCGGGGCTACCCACGCATGGCTTGGCGTACAGGCGTAACCCACCAGCCCCACGTCGGTCAGCGGTTCCACGTCGGCAAACAGCGCCGAGAAGTGCACGCAATGGTTGATCGCCAGCGCCGCAATGCCGCAGTGGCGAGCTTTTTCAATCAGCAGCGGCAGCGCCTTTTCATAGGCACAAAGTGAATACGCCCCGTTGGCATCCGCTTTAACGATAGCGGGCGCCTGATCGACAACCGTCGGTTCCGCATCCGGCGACACCTTGCCTTTGCGCAGGGTTTCAACTATCCCCAGCAGGCGCCACAGGCCGTGCGAGGCACAGCCGTCGCGTTCACCCGCGGTGACGTTGCGGGCGATAGCGTCGGCGTGTGAGGCTGAAAATCCGTTTGAGCTGAGGACGTCGAAGGCCAGTTGATAGGCTTCCTTAAGCGCGATGTTTACCGTTGTCATGTTTTTCTCCATATTGTCGGACAGGCTTTAGCGTAGACGGAGGCGCAGGTTTTACTTAGTTAACATAGTGATTTACATCACATTTATTTTATTAAGCGCCAGCAATGTTCTCGCTAAACTCTATCACGCCTTTAATCAGCCGTGGATTATTGATGACATCTCGTTCATAGGTGCTACCCAACTCATCAAAGTGCAACCGGTGAGTCAGCAGCATGTCGGCACGCAGCAGCCCGCGCTGCATCAGCTCCCCCACTCGCGCAAAGTCTGCTTTCGTGGCGTTGCGGCTGCCCAGCAGCGTGGTCTCTTTTTTATGGAATTCTGGATCAGAGAACTGCAGGTCGCCTTTAAACAGGCCGACAAACACAATGCTGCCGCCGTGGCGAATCAACTCCACCGCGCGATTCATCGACTGCGCGCTGCCGGTGGCATCAATCACCGTCTGCGCGAGGTCGCGGCCAAAGCTATCGCGCAGCTGGGTGAGGAAGTCATCGGCCAGCGGGTCGAGGGCCGGTAACGCCAGCTGGCGCGCCACGTGCGCGCGGCGCTCCGGGCTGGTATCCACCATCACCACCTGCGCACCTTCTGCCGCCGCAATGGCCGCCGTCCCCAGGCCAATTGGCCCCGCGCCCACCACCAGGACTGCGTCACCGGGCTTCACCACCGCGCGGCGAACCGCATGCGCGCTGATGGCAAACGGCTCGATCAGCGCAACCGCTTCGGGCGCAATGCCCTCCGCCAGCAGGATGTTTTGCTCAGGCACGCATAAATATTCGCTGAACCCACCATCGCGATGGACGCCAATCACCGCAATGTTTTCGCAGCAGTTCTCGCGCCCGCTCCGGCACGCAGAACATTCATGGCAGGAGACATAGGGGATCACCGCGATCTGCTGACCAACGTGCCAATGGCCAGCCTGGCTACCGAGCGCGACGATCGTCCCACAAATTTCATGTCCTAATACGCGAGGGTAGCTGAAAAAAGGTTGTTTCCCTCGCCACGCATGAATATCCGTTCCGCAGATACCCACCGTTTTTACCTTTATTAAGACCTCATATTGTTGTGGTTTTGGAATATCTCTTGATTGCCACGTTAATTCACCCGGTTGCTGACAAACCCATGTTTTCATCATTGCCATTACGACGTCTCCTGTTTTCGTTATGGTTGTTATTGTGGATTTCAGAGCGTTTCAGCATCAGCGGAATAAATTCTTGTGAATATCAGCGCAGAAATATGTTTTAAATTCGTCTTTAATAAATAACAGGAGGAGATAACCATGAGCCGTTCGCAAAATTTACGCCGCAGCGTCGTCAATCAAATTATTGATGGTATCGCCCAGGGCCATATTCCATCGCCGCTACCGGCGCAGTCCTCACTGGGAGACATGTACAGCATCAGCCGCACCACCGTACGCCACATTCTTTCGCATCTGCAGCAACGCGGCGTACTGGAAAAAATCAATAACGATTACATCGTGATACGTAAGCCTGATGCTCTGGATGGCTTTGAGTGCACCCAGGCACCGCTTGAGGAGCAGACGCAGATTTTTGAGCAGGCGTTTTTCTCAATGATCAACCAACGGCAGTTAAAGGCCGGGGAAGTGATGAGTGAAATTCAGCTGGCAAAAATGGCGGGAGTGAGTCCAGTTGCCGCGCGGGAATATTTACTGAAGTTTGGCCGCTATAATCTTATCGTGAGCGAAAAACGTGGCCTATGGCGAATGAAAGAGTTCGATCGCGCTTACGCCGAGCAGCTATTTGAATTACGTGAAATGTTAGAGTTACATGCTTTACAGCGTTTTTTAAGCCTGCCCGATAATGACCCACACTGGCTACGGGCAAAAACCCTGCTGGAATATCATCGCCAGCTACGTGATAATATTGGCGATAATGTCAAAACATTCTCGCAGCTCGATCGTGATTTTCATTCACTGCTGCTCTCCGCAGCCGATAATATATTTTTCAATCAGTCATTAGAAATTATCTCGGTTATTTTCCACTTCCACTATCAATGGGATGAAAGCGATCTGAAACAGCGCAATATTATCGCCATCGACGAACATATGATGATCCTGATCGCCCTAATCTGCCGAAACGATCTCGACGCCACTCTGGCATTACGTAACCATTTAATGACGGCGAAGCAGTCGATGATCCGTTCGATCGATCAAACCGCTCGCCGTTAACCCCGAATCCCGCTACGGCAACGTCTGCACCTGCCGCTGAGGCCGGTCCTGATCGCCGATAAAGTGGCTCATCGCCAGCAGCATTTCCAGCGCTTCATGGCGGCGCAGATAGCGCCGAGGGTGAAAGCGCCCTTCGTGATTACAGCGCAGAAAACCAAAAGCCACGGCGCGCTGGGCGTTGGTGAGGTAAATATCCCGCAGCAGGCGGCCATCGGTGAAGGTCGATTGCAGCATCGTTGAGGCGTTGCGATACGACACCCCGCAGCTCATCATGGCAACCGTGGCGGCCTCTTCGCGGCGAATCGGTTTGCTCGGGTTAAACTTCCCTTTATCAAGCGCCATCATGCCGCGCTGAATCAGCGCTTCGATGCCCGGATACCAGACGGAATCCGCCGCCAGATCGTCAATCACCAGGCCGCAGGACGGTTGATACTGCAACCCCCATAGCCGGATCACCATTTGCGCCAGCTCAAACCGGGTGATGCACTCCGCGCCGCTGTCGTTATCGAGAATGCCCCGTGCCCGCAGAATGCCCGCGTTGACCGACTCGCCGCTTGCCAATTGAATGCTGCCCTCCGGCCCAATCAACCAGGGTTTGCCAAGCAGGCTCATCTGCTCATGGTGTACCTGGCAGCGAACAAAACGCCCGCTCATGGTCGGCGTCAGCGCCAGAATGTCGCCTTCACCGAGCGGCGTCATTGGCCCATCCGCCGTTTTGCCCAGCCACCAGTCGTAGCGCAGCACCGCGTCATCGTTCCCCGGTAGCGTCGCCACCGCGCGCAGATAATCCCCTACCTGCGGCAATCCGCGGACAAAAAGCTGCACCGGACGCGGATAATCGAGCCCGTTAATCACCACATTTTCCATTTTAACGCCGCGCCCCCAGTGGGCGGCATGCAGTGGATTCTCAACGTCGTGGAGACGGATATCCTTCAGCACCAGTCCGTCAATCGGCGACTGCGGCAGCCCTTCAATAAACAGGCCGTACTCTCCGCCGCTCGCTTCCAGATCCTCAATCACGATATTGCGAAAGCGCGGTAAGTAGCTGCCGTAGACCCCTTCGGCATAGTTCATGGTGGCGTGAACCACGGCATCGCGCACCCGCTTCACCTTAGAGTGGCGCAGCCAGACGTTTTCAATCACCCCACCGCGCAGCGCGTTGGCCTTCAGGCGCAGGGGGTAAGTTAACGCCGGGCTGTCAAATTCGTTGCCCGCGGCAAAAACGTTGCGGATACCGCCACTCATTTCACTGCCCAACGCAATGCCGCCGTGACCGTCGGCAAAACGGTTATTACGGATGATGATATTTTCGCAGGGAATATTGGCTTCACGCCCGTCGCGATCGCGCCCGGATTTAATGGCAATGCAGTCATCACCGGAATCAAACAGATTGTCTTCAATCAGCACATCGCAGCAGCTTTCCGGATCCACGCCGTCGTTATTGTGGCCGTGCGAGCGTAGCGTCATGCCGCGTACCGTCACGTTACTGCACATGACCGGGTTGACCTGCCACATCGGCGAGTTACGCAGCGTCACTCCCGCCAGCAGCACGTTCTGACAGTGCAGCGTCTGGATAAACATCGGGCGTAAATAGTGGCCGTCGCCAAAGCGGCGCTCTGCTACCGGCACCCCGTTGAGGTTCATTTCGCGTAGCCGCAGGCTCGCGGGGCGCTGCAAATTTTGCGCGTGAGTCGACCAGGCGTGTTCAATCTGATGAGTCCAGTGCCACCACACGCTTTCGCTGGCCTGCCCGTCCAGCGTGCCGCAGCCGGTCAACGCGATGTTCTGCGCATGACGCGCGTAGATCAGCGCCCGGTAGTTCCACAGGGGCGAGCACTCCCAGTGACCATAGGCCAGCGGGTAGTGCGCTTCGGTGGTGTCGGTGGTAAACAGCAGCACGCTCTGGCGGCTTTCCAGATGCAGGTCAATGTTGCTCAACAGCTCCAGCGAGCCGGTGAGGTAGCGCCCGGCGGGCACCACTACGCGGCCGCCGCCCAGCGCATGCAGTTGGGAAATCGCTCGCTGAAGAGCATCGGTATCCAGCGTCGTCCCGTCGCCGACCGCGCCGCAGTCGCGTACGTTTATCTCTCTGGCGGGAAACTGCGGGTCGCGGATACGCGCCAGAATCTTTCTCTCTTCCTCCACGCTCAGCACTACGCTGGGGTTTATGGTCATCACCTTGTCCTTAAGTTCAGATTATAAATGGGCGAGCGCTTCCCCTAACGCCAGCATCGCCAGCGACTGCCCGTAGGCGCGCTGACGCACGCGAATATCCAGATAGTGCTGCAAATCGCGCCCGACTGACGTTCCGGCGGACACATCCGCCACTTCACCGTGTTCATTAATTCGTGCCATCAACGCCTGCACGCCCGCCCAGCCCGCATCGCGGCAGCGGTTATCCAGCAGGCCAAGCCGCGCGCCTTTAAGCAAGGCATAGGTCAGCCCGGCGGTACCCGATGCTTCCTCATAGCTTTCAGGGTGATCGATAAGCGTCGACCACATGCCGTTGCTGTGCTGGTAGTGCACCGCCGCCAGCATCTGTCGAACAAACGCTTCGCGGATAAAACGGGTATTTGCCGTCTCTTCCGTCACCATCTCCAGAAAATCCACGCTGCCCGCAGCGGCCCAACCATTGCCGCGCCCCCATAGCGCCGCGCCGTAGTTGTTACGGTCGATAAAGCTCCAGCCGTGCATCCACAGCCCGCTACGGCGGTCGATCAGGTACTTGATGTGCAGTAAAAACTGGTACGCCACATCGTCCATATAGCGCGGTTCATCCAGCAGCAGCGACGCTTTTGCATGGAATAAGCCACTCATAAATAGCGTATCCACCCACAGCTGCTCTTCGTTCAAATGGTCGCTGGTACAGTGGGTAAAGCCATTTTCCTGGGTGCGCAGCAGGCGCGTATCAATCCAGTCGGCATACTCGGCAATTTCCGTGCGCCAGGCCGTTTCACCGAATTCCGCCGCCATACAGGTGGCCGTCAGCATCGGTGCCATGCGGTTAATATTCTTTTCCGGCAGACCTTCTGCCATGCGGCGTGAGAACCAGCCGTTGAGGTAGGCCAGGTAGCGCGGCTCACGGGTGATGTGGTACAGCCGCCAGATGCCATAAATCCCAACGCCCTGCGACCAGTCCCAGTTTTCAATCGACAAATCGGAGGCGATAACCTTCTGTTTTTTAAGCTCGGCATCGTTGGTGCGTACCACAATCAGCTCATTAAACAGCGTATCCAGCTTGCTTAGAATGGACTCTTTCAATAATTGAGACATAACCACCTCATTTACATGATTTTTTTCAGCACACGCTGCGCGCGCTGCGGGAATTCATCGGCCAGCTGTTCGAGCGTGAGCTGCCCGTAATCAAAGCGCTGCACCGCGTCGAGGAAGTAGGCCAGCAACTGCGGGTTTTCAAACCATGGCGACGGCTCGATTTTGCCCATCAACTTATCAACCTGCGCCAGCCCCTGAACCTGAATATGACCACCATCCAGCACGCCATCCTGTTGCAGCACTTTCACCGCTTCTGCACTCAGTGGGACACCGCGCTGTAGCCCCATCGCCTTGATACCCTGCGGGTCGTTCAGCAGGAAATTGATAAGCTTCGCCGCCAGTTCGGGATGACGGCTGTTTTTGCCGATGGAGAACATCATTGCTGGCTTGAAGAAGATCCCCGCGTCGGTGGCGCCGGGCAGCATAGGGTAAGGGCCCACTTCCAGATGCGCGGGCGCGCGCAGGCTCCCCGCAAAGGTGCCATCGGTGCTCCAGGTGTGTACGCCGCCAATTTTGCCCTCCAGCCACGGTTTAATTTCCCAGGCATTGGCCTTGCCGAACGACGACAGATACTTCATGGACGGGATAACGTGATTATCCACCAGCTTTTTATACAGCCCGAAGTATTCCAGCCACTGTTCACGGCTGTAGTTAAAGGCTTTGGTCTGCGGGTTAATCATCGAAATGTTGTATTTCTGCACCATATACGAGTTCAGGAACGTCATGATGGTGGTGTCGTGATTAGCGAGAATAAACGGATAGTAATCGTCCCCCAGTTTGCTTTTAAACACCGGGCCCGCCGCCATCATCTGCTCCCAGGTTTGTGGATACGCCACGCCCGCTTTTTTCCACAGTTCGGGGTTGTAGTACATTGAGCGCCCGGTCATCGCCACCGGGACACCATTAAGTTTGCCGTTTACCGTCACCAGCTGTTTGCCCTGGCTTGAGAACTTCGTCAGGTCGATAAGCGATGCCTGGCGGTTGATGTCATAAAAACCGTCGCCGTTTTTGGAGAACATCACCAGCCAGTTCCAGTTGATTTGCATCACATCCGGCTCGGTATTTCCCGCCAGTTGGGTGCTCAGGCGTGATAAATAACCATCCCAGCCGCTCGGTTCGGTATTGATTTTGACATCGGGGTTCTGCGCTTCGAAGGCTTTAATCGCTTCCGTCGTGGCCTGGTGGCGCTGGTTACCGCCCCACCACGACATGCGTAACTCGGTCGCGGACTGACCCATCATCGGCCACAACATTCCCGCGCCCAGCACGCAACACATCACTTTTAGCCGCATATTTTTCATTGTTTTCGTCCTTTTTAAGGATACAGGCCGATGAGCGACGTGGCTCACCGTCCGAAGATGAGTCAAATAGTCGGAAAAAACGGGCGATGTGGAGCAGACCAGGACCCGGAGTTGTGATCAATAAGTGACAATAGTGTTTTTAATTGGTTTTTAATCATACGAAGTACGTCGTAGGGAAACGACGCTGAGGAAAAAACTTGAGATCTCAATCACATATTTAGCCGCCGTTCAGCATGCAGCCAACCGCTTACCCCCTCACATAACCTCTTAGCCATCGCTTTCAACCGCTCACCGATTTACCCAACTTTACGCGCGCGTATCTCTGGCAAGCTTGTCATCAGCATAACGGTCAATACCTCCTCAAACCCAAACTCAAAACAACGGCAGCTTCGGCTGATTATTCATCCTATTAGAACCAGGTTTTACTATGGATACGAAAAAGCTATTCAAGCACATACCCTGGGTGATTCTCGGAATCATCGGTGCATTTTGCCTCTCGGTCGTCGCCCTGCGCCGCGGTGAGCACGTTAGTGCCCTGTGGATCGTCGTCGCGTCGGTTTCCGTTTATCTGGTGGCGTATCGCTACTACAGCCTCTACATCGCCCAGAAGGTGATGAAACTCGACCCCACGCGCGCAACGCCGGCGGTCATTAACAACGATGGCCTGAACTACGTGCCGACCAACCGTTACGTGCTGTTCGGCCACCACTTCGCCGCTATCGCCGGTGCGGGCCCGCTGGTAGGGCCGGTGCTGGCTGCACAGATGGGCTACCTGCCGGGTACCCTCTGGCTGCTGGCGGGCGTAGTGCTCGCGGGTGCGGTGCAGGACTTTATGGTGCTGTTTATCTCCACGCGCCGTAACGGTTCGTCGCTGGGTGAGATGGTCAAAGAAGAGATGGGCCGCGTGCCGGGCTCCATTGCCCTGTTCGGCTGCTTCCTGATTATGATAATCATCCTGGCGGTGCTGGCGCTGATCGTGGTGAAAGCCCTGGCAGAAAGCCCGTGGGGCGTGTTCACCGTCTGCTCGACCGTGCCGATTGCGCTGTTTATGGGTATCTACATGCGCTTTATCCGCCCGGGTCGCGTCGGCGAAGTGTCGGTGATTGGTATCGTGCTGCTGGTTGCCTCTATCTACTTCGGCGGCGTGATTGCCCACGACCCGTACTGGGGCCCGGCGCTGACCTTTAAAGACACCACCATCACCTTCGCGCTGATTGGCTACGCCTTTATCTCTGCCCTGCTGCCGGTATGGCTGATTCTGGCACCGCGCGACTACCTCGCCACCTTCCTGAAAATCGGCGTTATCGTGGGCCTGGCGCTCGGCATCGTGATCCTCAACCCGGATCTGAAAATGCCAGCCGTAACCCAATACATCGACGGCACCGGCCCACTGTGGAAAGGCGCGCTGTTCCCGTTCCTGTTTATCACCATCGCCTGTGGCGCGGTGTCTGGCTTCCACGCGCTGATCTCCTCCGGCACCACGCCGAAGCTGCTGGCGAACGAAAACGATGCGCGTCTGATTGGTTACGGCGCCATGCTGATGGAGTCTTTCGTGGCGATTATGGCGCTGGTTGCGGCGTCTATCATCGAACCGGGCCTCTACTTCGCGATGAACACGCCTCCGGCTGGCCTTGGCATCACCATGCCAAACCTGCATGAGATGGGCGGCGAAAACGCAGCGCTGATTGCGGCACAGCTGAAAGATGTGACCGTCCACGCGGCGGCAACCGTCAGCTCCTGGGGCTTCGTCATCACCCCTGAGCAGATCCTGCAAACGGCGAAAGATATCGGCGAACCGTCGGTACTGAACCGCGCAGGCGGCGCGCCAACCCTGGCGGTCGGTATTGCTCACGTGTTCCACAAAGTGCTGCCGATGGCCGATATGGGCTTCTGGTACCACTTCGGTATTCTGTTCGAAGCGCTGTTCATCCTCACCGCGCTGGACGCTGGTACCCGTGCAGGCCGCTTTATGCTGCAGGATTTGCTCGGTAACTTCGTGCCGTTCCTGAAGAAAACCGACTCTCTGGTGGCTGGCGTGGTCGCTACGGCGGGCTGCGTAGGTCTGTGGGGTTACCTGCTGTATCAAGGCGTGGTCGACCCACTGGGCGGCGTGAAGAGCCTGTGGCCGCTGTTCGGGATCTCTAACCAGATGCTGGCCGCCGTGGCGCTGGTACTGGGTACCGTTATCCTGATTAAGATGAAGCGCACCAAATACATCTGGGTGACCACTATCCCAGCAGTATGGCTGCTTATCTGCACCACCTGGGCGCTGGGCCTGAAGCTGTTCAGCTCCAACCCGCAGATGGAAGGCTTCTTCTACATGGCTAACCAGTACAAAGAGAAGATTGCTGCCGGCGGCGAACTGACCGCTCAGCAGATTGCCAACATGAACCACATCGTTATCAACAACTACACCAACGCAGGCCTGAGTATTCTGTTCCTGGTGGTGGTGTACAGCATCATCTTCTACGGTTTCAAAACCTGGATGCAGGTGCGCAATAGCGATAAACGTACCGACAAAGAAACACCGTACGTGCCGGTACCGGAAGGCGGCGTGAAGACCTCTTCGCACCACTAAACCTGATGCCGGATGGCGCTGCGCTTATCCGGCCTACAAGTTCAGCTATCGTAGGCCGGATAAGGCGCTAGCCGCCATCCGGCTTTATCTATTATCGGGATGAGACAATGTTTGGTAACTTAGGTCAGGCAAAAAAATATCTCGGTCAGGCGGCAAAAATGCTGATTGGCATTCCGGATTACGACAACTACGTCGAACATATGCAGACCAACCATCCGGATAAACCGTACATGACCTACGAAGAGTTCTTCCGCGAACGCCAGCAGGCACGCTACGGCGGCGATGGAAAAGGCGGCATGCGCTGCTGTTAAAGGAGACATCATGGCACCGATTGCAGTTATCCTACTTACCGGTTTCCTCGGCGCGGGCAAAACCACCCTGCTGCGCCACATCCTCAACGAACAGCACGGCTTTAAAATTGCCGTGATTGAAAACGAGTTCGGCGAAGTCTCCGTCGACGACCAACTGATTGGCGACCGCGCCACCCAGATCAAAACCCTGACCAACGGCTGCATCTGCTGCACCCGCTCTAACGAGCTGGAAGACGCGCTGTTAGACCTGCTCGATAACCTCGACAAAGGCAACATCAGCTTCGACCGGCTGGTGATCGAATGCACCGGCATGGCCGACCCCGGCCCGATCATTCAGACCTTTTTCTCCCACGAGGTGCTGTGCGAACGCTACCTGCTGGACGGCGTAATTGCCCTGGTTGACGCGGTGCACGCCGACGAGCAGATGAACCAGTTCACCATCGCCCAGTCGCAGGTGGGCTACGCCGACCGCATTCTGCTGACCAAAACCGACGTCGCCGGTGAAGCCGAGAAGCTGCGTGAACGCCTGACCCGCATCAACGCCCGCGCGCCGATTTACACCGTCACCCATGGCGATATCGATCTGAGCCTGCTGTTCAACACCAACGGCTTTATGCTGGAAGAGAACGTCACCTCGAAGCCGCGCTTCCACTTTATGGCCGACCAGCAAAACGACGTGTCGTCTATCGTGGTCGAACTGGACTACCCGGTGGATATCAGCGACGTTTCCCGCGTGATGGAGAACCTGCTGCTGGACTTCGCCGACAAACTGCTGCGCTACAAAGGGATGCTGTGGATTGACGGCGAACCGAACCGCCTGCTGTTCCAGGGCGTACAGCGCCTGTACAGTGCCGACTGGGACAGACCGTGGGGCGAAGAAGCGCAACACAGCACGCTGGTGTTTATCGGTATTCAACTGCCGGAAGAAGAAATCCGCGCAGCATTCGCCAGCCTGAAAAAATAACCCATACTCCGTAGCCCGGCCAAGCGAAGCGCCGCCGGGATGAGTACCGAGCCGCTCCCGGCGGCGCTTCGCTTGGCCGGGCTACAACAGCAGCTTAAATCACGCCCTCCCTCCGCCTGGAGGGGGTAATTAAATGCGTAGAAATGTAAATTTCCATTTTTATTCATGACAATTGGAGCATTTTTGGAAATTATTAGAAAGACAATTAATTCACTGCCAACCAATATCCCCCGCTCTGTTCAAGGTACGTTTAGCCAAAAACTAAACGGCCGCTAAACATCAAAACGCTAATCATTGACGCTGGTAAAAACAAACACTCAAGCAACAAAAAAAGACCATGGTGATTACAATGCCAGCATTAAAAATCGACATGAGTCACATTTGCAGAAGTAAAATCCACTTGTTAAGGTGTCCTCAGATTAATTTTATGACGAGGAATAAACCATGAAAAAGCTTAATATCCTGCTCCTTTCCGCTCTGACTGCTGTATCCGGTTCCGCGCTGGCAATGGGCGGCAGCATTGAGCAAGGTAAGAACTTCACCAACCTTAATCTGGAAATGGGCAAATCCTCTTCCGGCCTGTATGCAGAAAGCAACTGGCTGAAAAATACCGATGACGGTACGCAGACCGGCGGCGTAGGTGCGGGTTATAACCTCGAAGTCGGCCCGGTCATGCTGAATGCTGGCGCAAAAGCCATCTACCTCGGGCCGAAAAAAGGCGATAACGGCGTGGCCTTCCCTATCGGCGGTGGCGTGAGCGTGGCGCTGACCGACAGCATTAATGTATTTGGTGAAGGCTATGTCGCCCCAGAAGGCCTGAACAACAGCGTGAAAAACTACGTTGAAGCCAACGGCGGCGTGAGCTGGACCCCAATCAAACCGGTAACGCTGAAAGTGGGCTACCGCCACGTGAGCGTTGACGGTAAAGACGGTCGCCCTGGTCACACGCTGATTGACGGTGCCTACGTGGGCGGCGGCGTGACTTTCTAATAAAACGGAAAACGCGCGCTATACCGACAAAAAAAACCTGCCAGATGGCAGGTTTTTTATGAGTACCGTTATCGACGGACCACCACCAGCTTCTGGTTCACAAACTCTTTAATCCCCAGGTCCGACAGCTCGCGGCCATAGCCGGAACGCTTAACGCCGCCAAACGGCAGTTCCGCCGCGGTATCAGTCAGCCAGTTGATGTACACCATCCCGGTCTCAATACGCGAGGCCATTTTCTTCGCCCGCTCAATATCCTGGCTAAACACCGCACCGCCCAGCCCATAGTGGGAATCATTGGCGAGGGCGACCGCTTCGTCATCGTCTTTCACCACGTAAATCTGCGCGACCGGGCCGAAAAACTCTTCGAAATAGGCCGGGTTATCGCGGGAAATATGGGTCAGGATGGTGGGCTCGAAGAAGCTGCCGTCCCGCTGCACCGGCTTGCCGCCAAGATGCAGCTTCGCACCGTTTTTCACCGCCTCGTTGACCTGTTGGGTCAGCGTTTCCAGCGCGTCTTTTGATGACAGCGGTCCCAGCGTGGTGCTTTCATCCAGCGGATCGCCAATTTTTGCCTGCTTAAAGGCTTCGGTAAATTTACTCAGGAAGGCATCGGCAATTTTCTCATGCAGCACAAAACGTTTTGCCGCGGTACAGACCTGCCCGGCGTTGTTCAAACGCGCATTGACGCCAATTTTCACCGCTTTATCGAGGTTGGCATCATCCAGCACCACGAAGACATCGTTACCGCCCAGTTCAAGGGTCGATTTCTTGATGTGCTTCGCCGCCTGTGCCGCGACCACGCTCCCTGCTTTTTCGGAACCGGTTAGCGCCGCGCCCTGCACGCGGTCGTCGGCGATAATATTAGCCACCTGATCCTGCGAGATATACAGGTTCGCCCACGCCCCTTCCGGCGCGCCCGCTTCACGTACCAGGTGCGCAAAGGCCTCCGCGCAGTGCGGTACAATGCTGGCATGCTTCGCCAGCACCGGGTTACCCGCCGCCAAGTTCGGAGCCAGCACGCGCATCAGCTGGTAATAAGGGAAATTCCACGGCTCCACGGCCATCAGCACGCCGATAGGGTGATGCTCAACCCACGCCTCGCCCAGCTCAGATTTGTACTTCACCGGCGCAAGAAACTGCTTTGCATTGTCGGCATAGTAGCGAGCGATTTGCGCGCACAGCTTCACTTCGCCGCGGCTCTGGGCAATGAGTTTACCCATCTCCTGGCTGGCAATTTTTGCCAGCTCCTCAGCGCGGGCATCAATCAAATCAGCCAGTTTGTGCAGCACCGGCAGACGCTGGTCGATATCCCCTTTTGCCCAGTCGGAATGGTAGAGCGCATCGGCCGCCTTCAGCGCCGCTTCAACGTCTGCATCGGTATGAGAAGGGTATGCTTTGATAAGCTGGTTAGTGGCAGGATTTACTGTCTGGTAAGCCATCATGAATCTCCTTGTTTTTACCGCTTAGGGTATTAAGAGTAGTCAATCTGGCTGGTTACGGGCGTAAAGTTGGGTATAAACGGAGGTTTCCGAATAGGCATCCCCCGCCGGATAAGACGGGGAATGGCAGGTAGAAGATTACCGTTTCACCTGCAGAACCTCCTGCGATTCCTTATGCGCATCCACTTCCTGCGGCGTTAACCACAGCGATTTACGCCCAAAGGTTTCGTACATCTTCAGCTGATCGTCATAGTGTTTATCCGCCTTGCCATCCGGGGCAATAAACCCGCTTTGACCCGGCGCGACCACATCCCAGGCAAGCACCGGGCTTTTGCTGGTTGACGGTGAGAATACGATCATGTCGTTTTCCGTGCCGCGGTTTTGGTACTCCGCCTGATGACGCGCCTCCTCCGCTGCCGCCTGCGGCACGCCGAAGAAGTTGTTGGCCCGGAAGGTCAACGCCATCGCCGGAGTTTTCCAGCCGTTCAGGTCATTACCGTAGCGTTTCGACAGCGTCTGCCAGGCATCATCCAGCGCCGCCAACACCACCTCCTGCTGCGGTTTTCCGCCAAACAGATCGACCGCCTGCGGAATCGGCGACTTCTCGCCCTGCAGCGCTTCATACAGGATCTTCGCCCCGACGCTGATGTTCAGCGAGCCGGTTGGCCCATCCTGCGTCGTTTCATAGCCGCTGGCGCTGTACCAATCGCCAAACGGCTTCGGTACTGCTGCCACAACCGTACGTTTGAGCATACTGGTGAGCCAGGCGTTGAGGATCGCCGAACCCGGCTGCTGATAGGTTTTACCGCCCTCACTCAGCAGGTTGGTACCATCCCAGCCCGCCAGTTTATCCACCAGTTGACGGCGCGGATCGCTCACCGGCAGGCTCGCCGTCGCCTCTTTCAGCGCAGGCAGGAACAGCCGCAGGTTCAGATCCTGACGGCTGGTTTTGCGGATCACGTCCCAGGCCTGGTCGGCGGTAAAGCGCGGCTGCTTATCAAGAATACGGTCAATCTCGGTTACGCGATCCGCGCCGCCCCACAGGAAGGCAAACAGATCGGACGCCGGGTACTCTTTTTGCGGTGAGTTGTTCCAGTTGGCGATATAGCCCGACTGCGGGTTGTACACTTTCGGGTTCAAATCGAACGAGAGCAGCCCTTTCCAGTCCCACTTGCCGGTGCCGGGCACCGGCAGGCGCGGATCGTGGCCCGGCTGACGGTCAGGATACGCGCCGGTATGCACATAGCCGATATTGCCGTTCACGTCGGCGTAGTACCAGTTGATGGTCAGCGCCTGTTTTGCCGCCTGCTGCGTCCACTCCTGCCAGTTTTTGGCCTTCATCTGGTGGGTCCACGCCAGCAGCGAAGCCACCTCTTTGCCATCCCATGCGCGCGCTTTGGCGTAGGCCGTTTCGGTTGCCGGGTCGGTTTGAATCACGTTGCCGTGCAGGGTGCGCCAGACGGTAAAGGTCTCCGGCTGGCCGTCTTTGACCTTAATAGTCTCTTCGCGGCTCAGCATTTTTACCCACTGACCGTTATGTTGATAATAGCCCGGTTTATCTTTCGCCAGTTTTTCGGCAAAGATGTCGACATCATCGCCGAAACCGGCGGTAGAGCCCCATGAAATCATGCCGTTATGACCAAACACCAGCCCCGGATAGGCGAACGGCGTATTGCCGGTGACGTCATAGCCCGCGCCGTGCAGACCAATGCCGTAGGTGTAGGCCGGCGCATACCAGCCAAACTGCGGGCCGTTGACCATAATGGCCTTCGCATCCTGGGTTTTGTTTTTGCCGAGCACCCACATGTTACTGGTTGTCGGATAACCCGCCAGCCCGTTGGCCCCGCTCTGCGCAAACTGCGCGGCGATAGTTTCGCGGTTTTGCCCCGCCGTCAGCGCCAGCAGCGCGCCATCGGCGCCTTTTGCTGGCCGGTCGAGCATTGGTGCCGGGCGGTCATAGCGCGGCAGGAGCGCTGCCGTTTGCGCGTTCTTCAGGTCGAAGGTGAGCGGATAGTGACTCTCCTTAGGGGAAATGGTGGTTGGCGCAGACGGGTTAACCAACCATTTCAACTGGTTAAAAACCGCCATCCCCTGCTGTTTGCCGTATTTGTCTTTTAGCGCCGTCAGCAGCGCCAGGTTATCAATTTCGCTGGTGCTGTCAGAGAAACGGTTCGCCATCGTGCCGACAAAAACCATTGCCACATCAAAAGGCTGCCAGTGCTGTGGGGCAAAGCCGAAGGTCGAAAACTGTTTTGGCAGCAGCTTGCCGGGGTTGGCGTTCACCTTATCAATCCAGGCGTTCATGCCGTCGGCATAACCTTGCAGGATAGATTTATCGTCCGCAGAAAGCGCGGCGATCTGCGCGCGGATGGAGTCCGGCCAGTAGTTCTGGCGAATGTCCTTATCAAAGCGCACGAACGACTTGCCGAGCACTTCAGAGACCGTCCCCTGAGTGCTGCGACGCGCCATCTCCATCTGGAACAGGCGATCCTGCGCCACCACGTAGCCATAGCCGTAAAACAGCCGATAGGTATCATCGGCGTAAATATGCGGCATGCCGTATTCATCGCGAACAATCTTGACCTCGGTCTGGGTACCTGCCGCCAGCGCGGAAAGACTCAAGGAACACATCAGGGAAGCAGCAACACAGTTCACGATCATACGATTTGTATTTTTCATTGTATCCTCTTGCAGGTGTATGATTAGCGAATTGATACTAGCTGTGAAGCAGCATTTATCTATATGAGGCGAATAATTTCCACGCGAACTGTGAGTGCGATATCAGTTATTTGATACATTAAATTCGTTAATGTGATCTAAAGCGAATCGTTTAATTTTCACCCACCTCTGCCTGCTTTCCCCTGATGTGGTATAAAAATAAAAAACCGCCGGGGAAACGCTGCGCAAAGAGACCTTAATCCGGACGTTCAGGCAGGATACGGGCCTGACACCCGGTAGCTTTCTCAACAATTCCCGGGTGGAGTTAGCCAAAGCACGCCTGCGGGCCGGGGACGAGATTGCCGACGTGGCCTACCAGACCGGCTTCGCCGACCAGAGCCACTTCCACAAAACCTTCGTCAGCTACACGGCCGCCACGCCGCGTCAGTACGCGTTGGGTCAGTCAATATCTGACAATAATTAACGCGTTCACCGGCATACGCTGACCTCACGTTTTTCATTGAGGTCGCTATGAAACAGGTCACCTCCGGAGTTTCCCGCACTGGCGCTGGCGCACTTTATGGCGCTGCTCAGCCCGGACGTGACCGTGGCGCAGCAGGCTATATGCGGGATCTGGATGACCAGCGTTGTGCTGCTGTGGGATCTGCTGTTGATCGTGCTGATCGCTCTGCCGCAGGTTCAGCGCCGTTTGGGCAATCTTGTCTGGAAAATTGAACGGGCCGCCAGTGGCATACTGATCGGTTTTGGCGGCTGGATTGTCTGGCAGTTAGTCATGGGATAAACGGTGTCGGGCAGCGTGAGTTACCACGCCGCCCGTATTTTAACGCAGCTCATTGCGTCGCAGACCAATATCTTTTAACTGTTCGTCGCTCATTCGCTGCAATATGCGGCGCGTTTGCTGCTGTATCCACCATTTTTTGATAAAACGCCCCACCAGCACAAAGCCGATAAAAGGCTGTTTCGCCCTGTTCTCGTGAAATTCCATACTCCACCTCCTCACCTTGTCAGAGGCTTTATCTTCGCGGATTTCGGGCCCTGCAATACAGATTCAAAAAACACTTTTATTTAACATACAGATTCGCTAAAACGGTATCTGCGTGCGGTTTTTCTCGCCTGACTGTACTGGTTTTTTCATCTGTATGGCGATAATTGGGGATACAGCAATGACGCGTTACCAACATCTGGCCAACCTGCTGGCCGAGCGGATTGAACAAGGGTTGTATCGTCATGGCGAGAAGCTGCCCTCCGTTCGCAGCCTGAGCCAGGAACACGGCGTCAGCATCAGCACCGTGCAGCAGGCGTATCAGACGCTGGAACAGCGCCAGCTGATTACCCCGCAGCCGCGTTCTGGCTACTTCGTCGCCCCGCAAAAAGCCCAGCCGCCGGTACCGCCGATGTCGCGCCCGGTACAGCGCCCGGTGGAGATCACCCAGTGGGATCAGGTATTGGATATGCTGGAAGCCCGCGGCGATAAATCGATTATCCCCTTCGGCGGCGGCTCGCCGGACGTCACCCAGCCCAGCCTGAAGCCGCTCTGGCGCGAGATGAGCCGGGTGGTGCAGCACAACATCATTGATGTGCTGAGCTACGACGAGCTGGCCGGCCGCCGCGAACTGCGCGAACAGATCGCCCGCCTGATGCTCGATGGCGGCTCGGTGGTGACCGCCGACTCCCTGATCATCACCAGCGGTTGCCACAGCGCACTCTCGCTGGCACTGCTGTCAGTATGCCAGCCCGGCGATATTATTGCCGTTGAATCGCCCACCTATTACGGCACCATGCAGTTACTGCGCGGTTTAGGACTGAAGGCCATTGAGATCCCAACCGATCCTAATACCGGGATCAGCATCGAAGCACTGGAGATGGCGCTGGATCAGTGGCCGATCAAAGGGGTGATCCTCGTTCCTAACTGCAACAACCCGCAGGGCTTTATCATGCCCGACGCTCGCAAGCGCGCGGTGCTAAGCCTCGCCCAGCGCTACGACATCGTGATTTTTGAAGATGATATTTACGGCGAACTGGCGACCGAGTACCCGCGCCCGCGCACCATCCACTCATGGGATATCGACGGCCGGGTGATGCTGTGTAGCTCATTTACCAAAACCATCGCCCCCGGCCTTCGCATTGGCTGGATAGCGCCGGGCCGCTATTACGACAAGCTGCTGCAGATGAAGTACGCCGCCAGCGGCACCAACGTACCCTCGACCCAGCTTGCCGCCTCTAACTTTATCCGCGAAGGCCACTACCACCGCCACGTCCGACGGATGCGCCAGATCTACCAGCGCAACATGGAGATCTACACCTGCTGGCTGCGCGAATTTTTCCCCTGCGGGATCTGTGTGACTCGCCCAACCGGCGGCTTTATGCTGTGGGTTGAGCTGCCTGAACAGGTAGATATGGTGTGCGTGGCGAAGCAGCTGTGTCGGATGAAGATCCAGGTGGCGCCGGGATCGCTGTTTTCCGCGTCGGGGAAATATCGGAACTGCTTGCGGATCAACTGCGCCCTGCCGCCGATTGAGAAGCATCGGGAGGTGATGGTGCAACTGGGGATGGCGGTGAAGGTGGCGATGGAGTGAGATGCAGAGTGATAAGGCATCGCAAGATGCAAATGGTAACTCCATCATTAACACATTATTTACCTCATTCTTGAGTATTTTTAATGTGTTAGCCATTACATCCTCTCGTCATAACGCTTGATAAAAAAAAGTACAGCGTTATGATTTTGGAAGGCGTCTCGCGAAAATACCTTTTCATCCTCTGCTACACCAGCCCCATCCGGCGGGTGAATGCTGCAAGGAGTTCAACCTTTGACAACTCAGCAAACAAACTTTGATTTCCTGGCAGAATACGATCCGCTATTGGTTCAAATTACCGCCACCGCAGAACGGCTATTCTCCAGCGATCCCAATACCACGCTAATGAAGCTACGCCAGTTTGGTGAAGCGCTAGCGCAAAATATTGCTGCCCGGCTGAATATTAGCCGGGAAGATAATCCAAACCAGCAAGAGTTGCTCTACAGGTTGGACAGGGAATTACAGTTTGATCCTGCCATCCGTCAGTTATTTCATACGTTGAGAATTGAAGGTAATAAAGCGACGCATCAGTTCCAGACCCGTCACCGTGAAGCGATGGATGCGCTGAAAGTCGCCCGTGCGCTGGCAATCTGGTTCCACCAGACATTTGGTGATGCCGGTAGTCAGTTTAATCCGGGCTCTTTTATTCCACCGCATGATCCAAGTGAACAGCTCAATAAATCACAATCTGCCATCGAACAACTCAAACAAACCTTATTGGCAGCGAACCAAAAGCTGGAATCCAGTGAACAGCTTCAGAATTTACTTAAACAGCAAAAAGAAGAATATGAACAGCTGGCTCATGAAATGGATATTGAGGCCAGAGAGCAACAACAGTTACTGGAAATGAGTCAGCAGGATCTACAAACGCTCCAGCAAAATTATGAAGCGAAGCTCACCGCTTTGCAGGCACAGCTTGCCCAGCAAACACAGCAAGCCATTACGGCCCAGCGTAAAGAGTTTGGTCGCAAGTCCAGCTACGCTCGCAAGCACATCATTACCGAAGAGCTGACGCGGATCCTTATTGACCAGCAGCTCAATGAATGGGGCTGGCTGGCAGATACTCAGGAAATCACCTGGAAAAAAGGCTCCCGCCCTGAAAAAGGGGTGAACAAAGCCATTGCAGAATGGCCGACCTTTGCCGATGACGAACATGGCAGAGCAGATTACGTTCTTTTCTGCGGGCTCACCCCCGTCGCAACCGTTGAAGCGAAAAGAAAAAACGAAAATGTTGCTGGGAAAATCCCCCAGGCCGAACGCTACAGCAAAGGTTTTCAGTTTGACACATCCATGATCCCCGCCTGGTCTGAAGAAGGACGCGTCAAAGGCTGGGAAGATGGCGTGAATAGCGTTTATCAAATTCCTTTCGTGTTCTCTTGCAACGGTCGGCCTTATATCAAACAGTCCGCCGAACACTCCGGCACGTGGTTCCGCGATGTTCGATCGCCTGACAATACCCGCTATCCGCTGGAAAGCTTTATCACGCCAGAAGGTCTGATGGACCGCCTGCATCGTAGTCGGGCGGAAGCAGAAGCCAAATTGCATCAAGAGCCGTTTAGCTATCTTGGTTTGCGTGATTACCAGGTCAACGCGGTTAAGGCCGTCGAGTCCTCGCTGGAACAGGGCTCGCGTGAAGCGTTGCTGGCCATGGCAACCGGGACGGGCAAAACACGTACCATTATTGGCTTAATCTACCGCTTCCTGAAGGCCGAACGCTTCAAACGGATCCTCTTTCTCGTCGACCGCTCTGCGCTCGGTGAACAGGCGCAGGATGCTTTTAAAGAGGCTTCGCTGGAACAGAACCAGACGCTTTCACAAATCTATAATGTCGCCGAGCTAGGTGATATGGCGGCAGAAGCAGAAACCCGCGTACAGGTTGCCACAGTGCAATCCATGGTCAGCCGGATCTATCGTTCCGGTACGCCGCCTGCGGTAGATACCTACGACTGCATCATCATCGACGAAGCACACCGTGGTTACACGCTGGATCAGGAGATGACCGAGGGTGAACTCTCTATCCGCGATAACTCCCAATATCTCTCCAGCTATCGTCGGGTGCTCGACTATTTTGACGCCGTAAAAATCGGTCTGACCGCCACCCCAGCCAAACATACCAGCGAGATTTTCGGTCACCCCGTTTATGTTTATTCCTACCGGGAAGCGGTGGCGGAAGACTGGCTGATTGACCACGAACCCCCGGTTCGCTATGAAACCCAGCTCAGCAAATACGGCATTCACTTTGAAGCTGGTGATACCGTCAGCGCCGTGGATGCAGAAACGGGAGAAGTCGATACCAGCGAGCTGGAAGATGAGCTGAATTTCGACGTCGACGCCTTCAACCGTAAAGTCATCACCGAAGATTTTAACCGGGTGATCTGCGAAGAGCTGGCGAAAGAGATAGATCCTTCCGGCGATGAAAAAACGCTGATTTTCTGCGCCACAGACGCCCACGCAGATATGGTTAAGCGTCTGCTCGATGAGGCCATGGGCGCGGTCAACCCCGACTTTAATCAGGCCGCGATTGAGAAGATCACCGGCAAGAGCGATCAGGTCAGCAAGCTTATCAAGCGTTTCAAAAACGAACGCTACCCCAGCATTGGGATCACCGTGGATCTGTTAACCACCGGTATTGACGTTCCGGCGATCACCCATCTGGTGTTCCTGCGTCGGGTAAAATCACGCATTCTGTACGAGCAGATGATCGGTCGCGCCACCCGTCGCTGCGACGATATCGGCAAAACCGTCTTCTGGATCCACGATCCGGTGGATATTTACGCCACGCTTCAGGATGTGAACACCATGAAGCCGCTGGTGAAAAACGCGGGCGTCAGCATCGAGCAACTGGTTGAAGAGCTATCGAATGACGATGTGCTGGAAATAGCGCTGAACAATCCAGGCGATAGCCCAACGGAAACGCAGGCGGATAGCTTGCTCAATCAGCTCAGTCAGAAAATTATGCGCGTCCTGCGTAAAGCGGAAAAAAAGGCCGAAAAACGCCCGGAAGTCCGCAAAAAGCTTAATGAACTGGAAGAGCTCTGGGGCGTGGAGCCAAAGCAATTGCACCAGCATCTGCATAAGCTTGGCCCGCAGCAAGCCTCGGCGTTTCTCAAGCAGCATCGCAGTCTGATTCGTCAGTTAAGCGATGTCGGTACCCTGCTGGGCAGCGAGTACCGCCCGGTGATTTCAGACCATGATGATGAACTCATCAGCAAAGAGCAGACCTACGGGCGCTACCAGAAACCCGCCGACTACCTGCAAAGCTTTAATGAGTTTATCTCCACGCAAATCAACCAGTCCGCAGCGCTGTCGGTGGTGATTAACCGTCCACGCGACCTGACGCGTGAGCAGTTAAAAGAGATCCGCCTTTTGCTGGATGAAGCGGGCTACAGCGAGGCCAACCTGCGCTCGGCGGTACGCACCCAGAGCAGCCAGGATATTGCCGCCACCATCATTGGGCATATCCGCCAGGCCGCGCTCGGTGAACCGCTTATTCCGTTCGAGGAACGCGTGAAGCTGGCGCTGGACAAAATCTATGCCCAGCATAGCTGGAATAACGTTCAGAAACGCTGGCTGGAGCGGCTGGCAAAACAGCTGGTCCATGAAGTGGTGCTGGATAAAAACTTCGTTAACCACCTGTTCTCCGCCGACGGCGGGACGAAGAAGCTCAATAGCCTGCTGGACAACCAACTCGACACCATTCTCGATCAGATGAGCAATGCATTGTGGGCACCAAAATCCGCCTGATCGTGATACCCTTCCCCATCATTTTTTGACAGACAGGCCGGGTAGCCGGCCTTAACCGGAATAGCTATGAGTAACAACGAAATCGTTCAGAAACTCTGGAATCTTTGTGACGTCCTGCGTGACGATGGCATCAACTACAGCGATTACGTCACCGAGCTGGTATTACTGTTGTTTATCAAGATGGTGCACGAGAACACCGAAGCGGAAACGCTGGATAAACACATCCTGCCAGAAGGGTGCCGCTGGAGCGATTTAAACAGCAAATCCGGCCTTAACCTGCTGAACGACTACAAACAAATTCTGCTGAAGCTCTCTACCGGTAAAGACGCCGAAGGCAAGCTGGTCCACGCCGACCCACTGATCACCGCAATTTATGCCGACGCGCAAACTCGCCTGCGCGAGCCGCGCCACCTGGAGCAACTGATCCGCTCGCTGGATCAGATCGACTGGTTCAGCGCGCAGAAAGACGGTCTGGGCGACCTTTATGAAGGGCTGCTGGAAAAAAACGCCGGTGAAACCAAGTCCGGTGCCGGGCAGTATTTTACCCCGCGAGCGCTGATCAACAGCATGGTGCGCTGCATCAAACCGCAGCCGGGCGAAGTGATTCAGGATCCTGCCGCCGGTACCGCGGGCTTCTTGATTGCCGCCGATCAGTATATCAAGGCCAACACCGACGATCTGTACGATCTGTCGGATAAAGAGCGCGTGTTCCAGAAGAATAAAGCCTTTATCGGCGTTGAGCTGGTGCCGTCCACCCGCCGTCTGGCGCTGATGAACTGCCTACTGCACGGGATGGAAGGCGACGAAAAAGGCGTGGTGCATCAAGGCAACGCGCTGGGCATGGTCGGGCAGTCACTGGCGAAAGCCGATATCATTTTAGCCAACCCACCGTTTGGTACCTCTAAAGGTGGGGAAGCCAGTATTACCCGCGACGACCTTACCTACAGCACCAGCAATAAACAGCTGGCCTTTTTGCAGCATATTTACCGCAACCTGAAGCCGGGCGGTCGTGCCGCAGTTGTGCTGCCTGATAACGTGCTGTTCGAAGCCGGGGTCGGTGCCGACGTGCGTCGCGACCTGATGAACAAATGCAATCTGCACACTATTCTGCGTTTGCCGACCGGGATCTTCTACGCGCAGGGCGTGAAAACCAACGTGCTGTTTTTCACCAAGGGCACCGACGCCGATAAATACCAGGAAGAAAATTGCACCGAAAACGTCTGGGTGTATGACCTGCGTACCAATATGCCGAGCTTCGGCAAGCGCACGCCGTTTACCGAGCAGCATCTCAAGCCGTTTGAAGATGTGTTTGGTGACGATCCATACGGCAACAGTCCACGCAGCGAAGGCGAGTGGAGCTTTAACGCCAGCGAAATTGTCGTGGCCGACAGCGAAGAAAACCAGGATACCGAGCAGCACCTGACCACCAGCCGCTGGCGCTGCTTCAGCCGCGAGTGGATCCGCACGGCGAAATCCGATTCACTGGATATCTCCTGGCTGAAGGATAAGGACAGCATCGACGCCGACAGCCTGCCGGAGCCGGACGTACTGGCAGCAGAAGCGATGGGCGAGCTGGTGCAGGCGCTAGGTGAGTTGGATGCGCTGATGCGCGAGCTGGGCGCGGGCGATGAGGCGGATGCGCAGCGCCAGTTGCTGAATGAAGTATTTGGTGAGGTGAAGGCATGACCTTAATGTTAAAACCGGATAGTTGGGAAATCGGTATTTTAGGAGAGATCTCTAACTTTATAGACTATAGAGGAAAAACACCTCAAAAAACCACTTCTGGTATTCCTTTAATTACCGCAAAAAATATCAGAAATGGTTTTATTAAAGTTGATCCAAGAGAGTATATCTCAGAAGCTGATTACGATAACTGGATGACCAGAGGCATCCCAAACTATGGTGATGTAGTAATTACCACCGAAGCTCCTCTCGGTAATGTAGCCTTGCTCCATACCCAAGAAAAAATAGCGCTGGCACAACGAGCTATTTGTATTCAGTCATTTAACTCCCACATGAATACCTATATTCATTATGCATTACGTAGCCCCGCATTCCAAAAGGAACTCACAAGTAATGCTACAGGAACTACTGTTTCAGGAATAAAAGCATCAACTTTGAAAAAATTGGGATTACCCATCCCTTCTCTGGCCGAACAAAAAATCATCGCCGAAAAACTCGATACACTTCTGGCGCAGGTAGACAGTACCAAGGCACGTCTTGAGCAAATCCCACAAATTCTGAAACGCTTTCGCCAATCTATTTTGGCTTCAGCGGTTAATGGTAATCTGACAGAAGAATGGCGTAAGAAAAATACCCTTAATATTGATAACTGGGAAAAACTCACTCTGGGTCATATAGTTAAAAAAATTGAGGCTGGAAAAAATCTGAAATGCATTGAAACACCACCCCATGATGAACAATATGGCATTATAAAAATTAGTGCCGTGACTTGGGGTGAATACGATGAAGATGAAAGTAAGACCCTTCCTGATGACTCTCTTTTTGTTGAGTCACGACGAATAGCTACTGGTGACTTCTTGATCTCCAGAGCAAATACGCTTGAGTTGTTAGGAAACCCAGTTATTGTAAAAAAAGTGACAAAAAACCTCATGCTAAGCGATAAGGTGTTACGTTTAGTTATGGCAGATAATGATAAGCCATGGGTAAATATTTTTCTTCGTTCTTATTATGGCCGCCGTGAAATTGAATTTAGATCTACAGGAAATCAATTATCGATGAGAAATATCGGGCAGAAAGCATTGCTTGAAATTCCTATGCCTAAGCCACCAGCGGAAGAACAAGCCGAAATCGTCCGCCGCGTCGAGCAACTCTTCGCCTACGCCGACACCATTGAAAAGCAAGTCAACAACGCCCTGACCCGCGTCAACAGCCTCACTCAGTCGATCCTGGCAAAAGCCTTCCGCGGCGAGCTTACCGCTCAGTGGCGTGCCGAAAACCCTGTTCTCATCAGCGGTGAAAACAGCGCCGCCGCGCTGCTAGAAAAAATTAAGGCCGAACGCGCCGCCAGCGGTGGTAAAAAAACCTCACGTAAAAAAGCCTGACGCTTATTTTCATGCGCACCTGACAGGTGCGCTTTTTATTATTTTCCCGCAATCATAACCATCAAAAATATATCCAGTTTCTTCCTGAATATTCCCATTACAGTCTATTTTCAGCTGGACTTTTCTTTTATTTACTGATGTTATGTACAGGTATTTAGCGCGATATGGCCGTGCGGGAACACGGCCATATCACTCATCACAATCACTATTTTCAAGGAATAGCCATCATGACTACCGTCCATTCTATTTCAGATCCGTGCGATCCAGAAGTCTCCCCAACAAATAACCGTCATCTGACCGTGAGTTATGCGAGTCGTTATCCGGATTACACCCGCATTCCCGCGCTCACCATGAAGGGCCAGTGGCTGGAAGCCGCCGGTTTCACCACCGGTACCGAGGTGGATGTGAGGGTGATGAACGGCTGTATTGTGCTAACGGCAAAACCGCAGGAACCCGCGCTGGTGCAGTCTTTGCGGCAGGTGAGCAAGCTGTCAGCACGTAAGCAAAAGCAGGTGCAGGAGTTTATCGGGGTGATTTCGAGTAAGCCTCGCCGACGGGAGGCGTAAGGTCAGTTTGCGCGATTGAGCGCGTGTTATTGCCGGGTGGCGGCTACGCCTTACCCGGCCTACCATTTTACGACACCTTACCCACCGCAACTTCCCCATTAGCCGCATCCTGCGGCCGTGAAACCGTGCGGCTTTTACTGCCATCCACCCCAACCGCAATCTCCCCTTCCACCGTCACCCGGCGCACCACGCGCGGCTGGCTGCCGTAGTCGTTGACCGCATAATGTTGGGTGCTGCGGTTGTCCCAAATCACCACGTCGTCCTGCTGCCACTGCCAGCGCACGGTGTTATCGAGGCGGGTGATGCGGTTTTGCAGCAGTTCGAACAGCTGCGCGGATTCCCGCGAGCTGAAGCCTACCAGCCGTTTAACGAAATGCCCCAGCAGCAGCGCGCGTTCGCCGCTGACCGGGTGGACGTGCACCACCGGATGCTCGGCTTCCCACAGGGATGAGACGAACACTTTCTGGTGATGCGCCAGGCGGTGCGCCTCCACAATGGTGCGCTCGGCGCCGTAGTCATAGTCGTTGCTGTGCACCGCGTGCAGGGTGTCGACGAAGCGCTTGAGCGTCTCCGGCAGCTGCTCGTAGGCGCGGGCGGTGTTGGCCCACACAGTGTCGCCGCCGTATTCCGGGATGGTGACGCCGCGCAGGATGGAGATTTTCGGGAAGGCGTCAACGAAGGTGACGTCGGTGTGCCAGGAGTCGGCGCGGCCGCCGCCTTTGGAGGCGTCGAGTTCAAACAGTTTGGTGCCTTCCGGGGAAGGAACGGTTGGATGGGGAACAATCTTGCCGAAGCGCGCGCCGAAAGCCTGATGTTCGGCATCGGTCAGATGACCTTGCTGGCGGAAGAACAGCACTTTGTATTTGACCAGCGCCGCGTCGAGCTGGGCGAAGGTGTCGGCATCCAGATTGGCAGAGAGGCGAATATCGCGGATCTCCGCGCCAATGTTGCCCGCTACGCGGCGTACGTTCAGTAAAGGAAAATCGGTATCAGCAGTGTTCACAGCAGTCATGATTGCGCCCCTTTAAAATCGTCAGAAACCCGAATATAGAAATATTCCACCAGGTCACAAAGTCGAGTTTGTGATATTGATAGCTGCCACTTGGGATTGCATTATTCGGCATCGAGCCGCCCCGGAGTCGGCGCTGCGCTTGGCCGGGCTACCAACTTGTAGCCCGGCCAAGCGCAGCGCCGCCGGGAATGACACTGGAGTCTTTATGAGCACGGAAATCAACCTCACCCCCGCCGAACGCGAGAAGCTGCGCGATCAGCTAACGGATTACTGCGCCAAACAGTTCGACCTCGAGCTGGAGCAGTTCGACGCGGAGTTCTTTATCGATTTTATAATCGAGAAGCTGGGGCCAGCCTTTTATAACGCCGGCATTGATGAGGCGATTCGCACCCACTTTGCGTGGAGCGAGCGCATTCAGGAAGAGATGGATCTGAAGAAAATTCTATGAGTTCACAGTACGTTATTCGCTCTTTACGCGACCATCCCGAGCAGATGGAGGCGGTTATCGCCTATTTCCAGCAGCAGTGGGCGTCGGAAGCATCGATGATGGTTTACGACGACGCGCTGCGCCGCACGCCGGGGGCGAAAAATCCGCTGCCGCAGTGGTACTGGCTGCAGGACGGCGAGCGGATCATCGGCTGCGCGGGGTTGATTACCAACGACTTTATCAGCCGCGGCGAGCTGTATCCGTGGCTGTGCGCGCTCTATATCGAGCCGGCGTATCGTCAGCAAGGGCTGGCGCGGCGGTTGATTGAGCATATCGCGCGGCACACAAAAGAGCTTGGCTTTATGCAGCTGCATCTGTGTACCGATATGGTGGGATTTTACGAGCAAGCGGGCTTTAGCTTCAATGGGTTGGGCTATCACCCATGGGGTGAGTCTTCACGGGTTTATAGCCGCGAGTTGAACCCGTAGCCGGACAAATGCCGGGTGGCGGCTACGCCTTACCCGGCCTACAAACCGCGGCGTAGGCCTGATAAGCGCAGCGCCATCAGGCAATTAGCGGCACCATTTCTCCTGCTGTAACTCCAGTAATAACAGCATCATCAGCGCCTGAGCGTAAGGCACCGGGGCCATGGCGATATCGCAGTAATATTGCAGATCCGGCCCGACCATCGTCCCTTTCGACGCTTCCAGTAAGATTCCATCGTCGATTCTGTCGCGCAGCGCATGCCAGGCGCGCATCGCATTATCAGCCACCTTCTCGTCGAGGATCCCCATCCGCACGCCGCGCAGCATGCCGTAGGCGATCCCCGCCGTAGCGGAAGATTCTTGCGGCGATAACGGATCGTCGAGCAGCGTGTGCCACATGCCGTTGTCGGCCTGCAGTTCGCAGAGCGTGTTCACCTGACGCGCCACCACCACCGAAAGATAGCGCTTCACGCTGGCGTCCAGGCTGTCGCCGAGCAGGGCAATAAATTCCGGGATCGCCACGGTGATCCACGCGTTGCCGCGCCCCCAGAACGCTTCGGAGAAGTGATGTTTACCGACGAACGTCCAGCCGTGATACCACAGGCCGCTCGCCGGTTCGCACAGGTAGCGGGTGTGCAGCAGGAACTGGTAAGAGGCTTCGTCGATCAGGTCTTTGCGCTTAAGCACCACGCCCGCCGTGCCGAGGAACAGGCAGGTCATAAACAGCGTGTCGTCCCACAGGTGCCCGGTGTTCGGCTGCTCTTTCACCACATGCTGGAAGCCGCCCTCTTCGGTTTTCGGCAGGGTACGCAACAGCGCGTCGGCCCAGTCGTTCACCACCTTCAGCAGATCCTGACGCCCGGTGTGTCCGGCCACCAGCGCGAGGGTGATCATCGGCGCGGTGGTGTTGATCTGAATTTCTGGCAGCCCTTTTGCCAGCTGATCTTCATACCAGGTGAGGATCGACTGCTGGAGACCGGCATCATTTTGCTGGCGCGCATACTGCCAGAAGCCGTACAGGCCGACGCCGACTTCCCATTCCCACTCTTCGAAATGGATGGTAAAACCTTCACCGGAACCGGTGCCGACTTCGCCCATATTTTTCAGGCGGCAGAAGCCCTGAACTACCTGTTCCAGCAGGCCGTTTAATGCTGCGTTGTTCATTGCGCGTCTCCTGACAGCGTGACCTGAATTTCATTACCCACCAGCGTCGGGAACGCGACGGCCTTGCCGTTGTGCTGGCAGTTACCCTGCGCGTCTAGCTGCATCAGCGTGTGCTGGCTATCCATCACCCGCGCGATGTCGCCTTGATGTTCAATGCGCAGCGCCTGAACGCGCTGGCTGAAGGCGCTAAAATCACCCTCGCCCACCTCCAGCCACCACGCTACGTGGCGGCCTTCGGCACGCACCTCATCGCCGTTGACGGTGAGCGGCTGCGAGCACAGTACGGTGACAAAGGCGTTACCCGCCCGCACGGCAAAGCCTTGCGCCAGCGGAAGCACTTCCTCAAAAGCTTCCGCATGAAGATGCAGATGCGTCCAGCCCAGCGCATCGCGCGCGTCCAGTTGCCACAGCAGCATGGTCTGATTCTCCACCTGCATCACGCGCGGCAGTACGCCGTTACCCGCCCAGAAAGAAGGACGCGCTTCGCTGCCCGGTGCCACATCGCCCGGATGGTTTACCCACAGCCGGGCATCGGGACGCCCGGCAAACTGCACATCCACCAGATGCTGCTGATGCCCGCGCTCGCCGCTGTGGTGATCCACGCAGCTCGAGAGACTTACCGCTGGCTGCTTCCACGCCACAATGTTGCCGCCGCCGCACTGATAGTGGGCGCTGAGCGTGCCGTGGGTTAAACGTGCGTAGCGTGCCGATTCCAACGGCGGCACGTAGTCGCTGAGGCAGAAAAACGGCAGCGAGGCGCACTTGCGGTTGACGTGTCCACCGCCCCAGGCGACGTGGCCAAAGGCGGAAAGCTCGGTCATCTGGCCCGCCAGCAGCTCTTTTTCATACACCCGGCCCATGGTGCCCGCGGCAATGCCAGACTGGTAGTGCAGCGCGCTAGTGAGCATTAGCCGGTCGATCAGATGGCGCGCGCGCTGGCGCAGCGCGGCATCATCGGCCAGTTGGTAGAGCGCGAACAGGCCGATGTAGTCCACCGGGTAGTAAGGCGCAGAGTTCCACTCGACAAAACCCTGCTGCTCGACGGCATCAAACCAGGCGTTCAGGCGCTGGGCAGCCACCGCCTGCTGCTCGCAGCCCGTGCGGCCAGAGGCAATAAAACGATCCTCCGGGAACATCTGGCCTGCGAGGTACTGCGCGGTGTGGAAGCAGAGCGCGTGGTTTTCGCTCCAGTACCACATCACGTCGTTACCCAGTTCGTCGTACCAGTAGCGATAGCCAACGATGGCCGAGCGCACGCGTTTCCACAGCACCGTCGGGAAGTGTTCGCCGTGGAAGTCATGCCAGATCCACAGCAGCGGCACCATCGAGAAATCCGAACAGTCCTGACGGGCGCTGATGCGCTGTAGGGTGCGAATCAGCAGGTTCTGCGCCAGCGAGCCGGTATCGCCCACGTGCAGCATGGCGAGCAAACGCCCGGTGCGCGGCACGCCGTGTTCGGCGATGTAGCTCAGGGCCACGCGTTTGCGGGTCTCTAGCACGCCTTCACCGCCGGGCAGCGCCTCCTGGGGCAGCACGGTGATACTAAGCGCGCGGCTCATGGTGACATCCCCCAGCGAGGTGGTCAGCATCAGGCGATAGTGGCCCATGCCGATAGAGGCCGGAAGCGGGAGCGTTAGCTCGCCGTTGCCGGTGGTGACCAGGCCGAAATCCAGCGGGGTCGCCGGGATGCAGTCGTTACCGAGGCTGTGCACCGCGCCGAGCAGCGTCAGGGTCTTATTGGCTGGGCAGGTTAGCGCCAGACGCTGATCCCGCACAGTGACGGTGGCGGGCAGCGCGTCCATAAACTGCGCCAGCGCTTCCACATACGCTATATCCATCGTCGGCAGCCCTGCCTCAAGCGGGTGCTCGCCAAGATAGATCATGCGGAAGGCAAAAATCGTGTCGCGTTCAAACAGCTCGTCGAGGTGAATAAGCAGCGCGTTCTCCCCCTGCTGCAGAGGGATATCAACGGCCTGCGTTTGCAGCGTATTGCGGGTGAACGGCGTGAAGCAGACAACCTGCTCGTTGCCGCTCCAGATACGCACGCCGCCGCAGGTAGCAATTTCGAAAGGATAGCGGCCGGTTTGCGGCGCATGCAGCGTAACGCGCAGCCAGCGCTGGCTGTGGGTGGCGACGGGCTGCACGCCCGAAAAGGTCACGGTATCGCTGTGTCCGGTCCAGGTAACTTCGCTTGCCGGTAACGCCTTCTCTGGCGACACGGCGCGCTGCGCAAAGTCACGACGGAAGATGCGCCGACAAAATGCGTCCTCTGCCGGGCCTTTACCGTTGGCGAACCGATAGTCCATCGGTTCATCGACCGCTTCGCCCGTGAAAAACTCCGCAAACCGCTCATTGTGCGGCAGTGACACCGTAAAGCGCGTCAGCGCCTCGCCCGCAACCAGCCTCATGATACTTTCCTCAATAACCGCTAAGTAATTGCCCGTTATTTTCTGGAAACGGTATGCCACAGGCTATGCGGATAAGAGCGGGGTTTTGCGGAACTGCCCGGTCATTCACAATCCTGACCGGGCGCAGGGATAAAACGTGATGAATATCACATGAGGAGAGTCAGTCACCTGCGCTGAAACGGGGAATTTCACGTTTCCCGGCAGTAGAGCACGAAGAAGGAGCGATCGCCATCACACTTTACCCTTTCAGCTGCGTCAACTCGTGGCTCAGGCTGTCGGCTAGCATGCGCACGCGAGTTGGGTCGAACATCACGTGCAGCCCCGGCGACGCCTCGGTGTGCAGGGCGCAGAAGCTCTCCATTTCCGCCGCGCAGCGGTACAGCTCCTGGATATTGACCTGGCAAATCTCGCGCATGCTCCAGCTGTTTTCCACCAGCCGCGCAAAGTGGAGGGTGAAGAAGGCTTTCTGGGCGTGGCGGAACAGCAGGCAATAGAGGTCGAAGCCCTGCCACTCCTCCTGCCAGCGTTTTTGCAATGAATACGGGAACGCCGCGCGTTCGGCAAAGGCCAGCGCCTGTTCACGCAGCGTCACCGCCGCCTGCCAGGCACCGTCTTTCTCTTCGGCAATCAGCGACAGGTTGCGCCCGGAGGTCTCCACGTCGCTGGCGCTGAAGAAGATGTCGCGCTCAGAGCCCGGCAGCCAGTGGTTACGGTTGAGCTGGCCGTACAGACTCCACACCGCCTGGCCGTAGCTTGCCGGTACCTGGCTGTGGCGATGGAAGACGTGGTCGCGCACATAGATGGCCTGATACAGCACCTGCCCGGCCTGCGCCATCAGCGACTGAAACGCCTCGAACGTCGCCTCATCGGGCCGCCAGCCGTAGCATTCATCCAGCCAGTGGGTCAGCAGCGACGCGCGGGTTAGATGTTCATTTTCCCGCGAGAGGATCTGGCTACAGGCTACCAGGTTGCACTCGCTCAACGTGCCGATAACCCAGTGGTTATCGACCCCTTCCCAGCTGGTTTTGCATACCGCACCGTTAATGCTGGTGTTGCCACGGCACCACAGCAGACGCCCCTGTAGCTCGTCGATGCGCGGGAACGGAAACACGCCCCAGCCCACCTCTTCGCCCACCAGATCCAGCTCCACCCAGACGTCGCGATTTTCCACGTCGAGCAGCGCCGGGTTATTGGGAAACGTCGGCCAGAAGCGTTCCGGCGTGAGTTTTATCGACACCGACACGCATTCCGGCAGAGTGCGAACCGCCTCCATCACGTTGGCGATGTCGTGGTTGCCCGCCGGAAAGGCGCGCAGCACCAGATGTTTGTTCTCGCGCATCATCGCCCGCGCCATGGCGCTAAAGCACTGGGTGTAGCGCGACAGGCTGCGCGGGTCGATGTGCGGCGAGGGGTCGTCCTGCCCGGTCAATTCCCAGTTGGGGCGGGAAACCGGCAGCAGGCCGTCGGTATTGGAGAGCGCCACCAGCAGCCCGCTCATCGCAGGGATTTGCTGGCACAGAAGCGTGAGTTTATCCGCCAGATACTGGCACCAGAACTCGACGTCAAAACGAATGCTGCCGTCTTTATCAATCAGCTGCGGGTGCGCCGCCAGCAGGTCGGCGGGGAAACTGAGCTCTTTAGCCTGAAGGTAAAAACGCAGCCCTTGTTTGTGGCAATAATCAGCAAGACGGTTGAGGTAGACGCAGCGGGCGCGCTGCTGGCTGGAGAGGCGGTCGTTGTACTGGTGCGGCGTGTAGCCCTTCGGCGAGACCAGCTTGTCGAACAGGTCGACCTGGCCGACAATCACGGTATTAAAATCATGGCGGGCCGCCCACTGCACCAGCTCGCAGGCTTTTTCCCAGTTCCAGAACTCCTGATTATTCAGTTCCAGCGCACGCGTTTTCCACATCGTCTTCTCCCTCACGCCACCTCGGCGAGCGGCTATTGTTAGCACAAATGGGGGAGAAGATTCAGCGTCCTGAAGTGCGCTACTTCACAATAAAGCGCGTTGGGGCGAAACAGTTGAGCAGGCGGTGCAAGATAAACACCATCGTCAGGGTCGCCAGCAGCGAGATGGTCACCGAGGTGGCGCGATACAGATCGCTGAATACCAGGTCACCGTCCGGCTGGAGGTTCTGACCAAACATAATGCCGATGGTGGTGATACTGGCGAAACCGACGCCCGCCCCCACTTTCTCCATCACGTGCAGCCGCGCGCTGAACGCCAGCCCTAAGCCGATAAGCGGCATCATCAGCAGCATATGGCTGCTGTGATCGTAGAGGATCAGCTGTATCACCAGAATGTACAGACAGGCCAGCACCACGCCCGCCACGCGCCAGATGGAGCTGATCACCGCGCCCCGATAGTGCATCGGGAAGAGGATCAAGATCCCGGCCATCAGCGCCGACAGCGAATCGCTCAGGTCGCTCACCTGGAAGACGACAAAGATAATCGTCGCCACCGTGCCCGAGAGCAGCGATTCGTGGCGCACCCGCGCCGCGTCTTTTTCAATCAGCGGCGGCGGCTTACGCGGTTCGACATCCGGGATCAGGTAATGCATCAGCGCGCTCAATGCCACCGCCATCACGCTGGCCTCAATATTGGAAAACAGCAGCGTGTGCCAGTTGGCGGTAGGGTAGCTCATAAAGTTGAGCATCACGCTCTGGCAGACCACGCCCATTGAGCCAAACAGGAACAGCGGCCCCTGGCTCATAAAACGAAAACGCACCACGTACAGCGCAAACACTACCGCCGTCATGATGACCGGCCATTGGCTGAGATAGCCGATGATCAGTACCATTTCGAGGCAGTTCAACGACGCACTGAAGATAAACTGCTTGGCGACGTGGCGGTTAAATACCGGTACTAAAGACATTAAAAGCAGCGGGTAAACGACGAAGAACACGCCGTAGTGAGTATCGTAAAACGTCGAGATACTCAGCGCCACCATACCGGCAAAGGCAATGCGCAAGGTCTGACGGAAATCATTCGCCGTGTAGACGATGTTGCCGTGAGGGGTAAAGACCTGCGCGAGGGTTTTAATAGACATAGTGCAGCCAGCTAATCAGGTGGATTTGTAGCCCTGAGAAGAAACGGGCAAAGCCCCCCTCGCTGTTATACAGCTGCACCGTGGCGCGCGCGCCGGTCGGCAGGGTTTTATCCAACGGTTCATCAAGCGCCACGTGAATACGCATACGCTGCGCGTCACGCACCCAACGGGTGGATTGCTCCGGCTGCGACAGCTCACCGTTCACCGCTTCCTGCCCGGCGAGGATCCCCGCATCGCTGCTGGTCACCTTCGCGGCAAACACCTGGCCCGGCAGCGCATCAAACACTACCGCTGCGTCGGTACCCTGTCTGGTATGACGCAGGCTCTTTTCACGGAAGTCGGCCACGATATCGGTTTTCTGATTCACCACCGCCATCACCGCGCTACCCGCCGAGGCATAAAGGCCGGGGCTGAGCTGGAGGTTACTGACGGTACCGTCCGCTTCAGCGCGGATTTTGGTCCAGTCAAGGTTGAGCTGCGCTTCCCGCAGCGCCGTCTGGTACTGCTGGAGGGTGACGTTGCGATTATCATCACGCTCGCCGCGCTGAATTTGCAGGTTATGGATCGACGCATGCTGCGCGCTGACCGACTGCTCGCTGGTCTGCCAGGTGGTGCGGACTTTATCGAGATCCGACTGCGAGACGTTCTGCATGCGGCTCAGGCTCTGGTAGCGATCGTAGGTCACGCGGTCATTGCGGGCCGTGAGCTGCGCGGTCTTGAGGTTCGCCTGTGCGGCAGCAATCTGGGCATCAAGCTGCTGGTTGCTCAGCCTGGCCTGCGCCAGCGCCAACGCGGCGGAATCAACCTTGTTCTGGAACGGCGTCGGGTCCAGCTCATACAGCAGGTCACCCTTTTTCACCGTGCTGTTGTTGTGCACGTAGACCTGTGAAACGTAACCGGAGACGCGCGAAGAGATAGGCGTCACGACGCGCATCACCGTGGAGTCCGGCGTTAGCGGGATCCAGATATCAGCAACGATAAAATAGAGAAACATTAGCAGGAAAGAGGCAATACTGACCCTTACCCAGCGGGCAAACTTCTGTTCTGGCGTCATCATGGTGTTTAGTCGGTTTTATTATTTTCTTCGCGGATATTCCGCAGATTGCAGGCTATTTGATTCAGGGTGTCGCTAAACTTCGCGATGTCGTCGGCGGGAATGCCGTTGGCGACGCGCGTCTGGAAGGCTTCAATCACCTGATTTAGCGTCTGGAGCACGGCCCGACCTTCGTCGGTGAGCGTCAGCAGGCGGATGCGTTTGTCGTACGGCGAGACGGTGCGCTGCAGGTAGCCCTGCTGTTCCAGTAACGTGAGCGTGCGCATCAGCGGCGGCATTTCAATGCCCTGCGTCTGTGCAAGCTCACTGACCGAAACGTTGTCACCCAGCTGATGAAGCTGCATCAGCACCGTCCAGCTAGACTGGGTCAAGCCGGTATCGGTAATCGCGTGATCGATGATTGAACGCCACTGGCGTACCACCATCGCCATACGCATGCCCATTGGGCGGCGGGCAAACAGTTCATCTTCGGTCATCACACTCTCCGATTGTTTCGTATCACTACGATAATACTTACCATGATAAGTATCAAGGAACGAAGAGGCTAAACCGCATGGATTGTAAAACGGGGCTATCTGGCCGCCATGTACTCCACGTCCATAGAGACGCAGTTAACAAAGCCAATACGCGCCAGCGAGGTGATGGGGCCGCGCGCGGTGAAAGGAACCCGGTACTCTTCGTCTTCGATAGTCACCTCACCGAAGCGAAGTTCGGGGGTCATCGTGCCGAGCTGGCTTTTTTCCTGATACCAGCGCGGGAAGCGGCCGCGTAAATAGTCCTCTTTCACCCGCAGCAGCGCTTTACGGGAGAAATCCGGACGACAGGCCGATGTCGTATCGTGGAAGGTTTCATGGACAACGCATATCGTCGAAATGCCCGCAGTCAGCAGGCCACAAAATAGTGCAGTCACTAATAATGTCTTTTTCATGCTGAAGGTAGGTTATGTTGAGCTAATGTATTATCACATCGGGGTATTCTAGAAACATCAGGGGGTATGTAAACCCGCCCGTTGGTATTGTTGCGTAAATATCGAATAAATAACTCAGTAAAAAAGATGAGTTACCATAATATATGCATACTGATTGTCGATAATCTCCTTTAATTGTTTTATGCCGCCTCTATTATTAATAATCCTATTTATTTTTACACCATCAAAATAACGAAGTCTAATATTACTAAAAGACAATTTTTATATATTTCTGGGTACCCATCTTCAGAAATGACGTCGTTTTATGGTGAAGGGGTAGACAGCGCAGGCCGTTTGGTGGCAGGATAAAAAGATGAACACGAACGTGACCGTTACCCGCTCCAACCGTTGGTGGCTGCCTTCATAACAGGCGGCTCGGGTTACGTTATCTTTTTTCAAAGCCGCCGAAAGGCGGCTTTGTTGTTTCTCAGTCTCGTCTTTCGGCTTTTTACCCTAAATAATTCGAGTTACAGGAAGGCGGCAAGGGAGTGAATCCCGATGAGCTTACTCTAGTAAGTGATTCGGGTGAACGAGCGCAGCCAACGCACCTCAACTTGAAGTATGACGGGTATATACCTCATAAGGAACGACTGATGAACACCACCCATACTATCCTGACCGGCGACCGTCCAACCGGCCAACTGCATCTCGGCCACTACGTCGGCTCGCTGCGCCAGCGCGTGCAATTACAGCATGAACATCAGCAGTTTATTCTGATTGCCGACCTGCAAGGGTTGACCGACAACGGCAGCAATCCGCAAAAAATCAGCCACCATATTCTGGAAGTGATGGCCGACTATCTGGCGGTGGGCATTGACCCAAGCCGCACCACCATCTGCCTGCAATCCGCCCTGCCCGCGCTGGCGGAGTTGACCGCGCTGTATATGAATATCGTTACCGTCGCCCGCGTGGAACGTAACCCGACGGTGAAAAACGAGATTGCGCAGAAAGGTTTCTCCCGCTCGCTGCCGGTGGGCTTTATGGCCTATCCGATTAGCCAGGCCGCCGACATTACCGCGTTTAACGCCGATCTCGTACCGGTGGGCGACGATCAGCTGCCGATGATCGAGCAAACCAACGAGATCGTACACAAGATGAATAGCCTGACCACCGAGCCGGTGCTGCGCCATTGCAAAGCGCTGCTGAGCGACGTCAGCCGCCTGCCGGGTATTGATGGCGGCGCGAAGATGTCGAAATCGCTCGGCAATACGCTGACCCTGAGCGCCAGCGAGTCGGAAATCCATCAGGCGGTGAGCGCCATGTACACCGACCCTAACCACCTGCGCGTCGCCGACCCGGGGCAAGTCGACGGCAACGTGGTCTTCACCTACCTCGACGCATTCCATTCCGATAAGGCGCTGGTCGCGGAGATGAAAGCGCACTATCAGCGGGGCGGGCTAGGCGACCGGCAGTGCAAAAACGTGCTGGAAGCGTGCTTACAGGAACTGCTGGCCCCTATCCGTGAACGCCGTGCGACCGTGATTCAGGATAAAGGCATGCTGCTGGACCTGCTGCGCCAGGGCAGCGAACGGGCGCACGAGGTCACTCAGCAGACGCTGCACGCGGTTAAACGCGGGCTTGGGCTGCCGGTGCTGTTCTGAACGCGATGAGGGCTCAGGCGTTGCCGAGCTCTCATCCACTTTGATTAATTGTGTTAATGCTTCCGCAAACCCATGTTAACGGCATGGACATAATGAATGCCGGTGTTAGTATGACATTGACAGTAGCTATATTTATGCGTGTTTCATTTACGGCCAGGATTGCTGACGATGACCACATGAGTAGCACTCTTCACAGCATCCTTTCCTTTCTTTCAAGACGAAACGCGCGCACTCAGCAACAGGGAACAGAGCGGGTAGCGTATGGACAAATTCAAGCAGCATTGGGCCTGGTATATCGTCGGTATCGCGGTGGTGATTGCCGCCGTGGCGTGGTGGATGCTTCGTCCACCGGAGCTACCGGCTGGGTTCGCCAGCAGTAACGGCAGAATTGAAGCCACGGAAGTGGATATTGCCACCAAGACCGCCGGGCGTATCGAATCAATCGTCGTCAAAGAGGGGCAGTTTGTCCGCCAGGGTGACGTGCTGGCCCGCATGGACACCCGTGTGCTGAACGAGCAGCGCCTGGAAGCAGCCGCGCAGATTAAAGAGGCGCAAAGCGCCGTGGCTGCCGCGAAAGCTCTGTTGGATCAGCGTCAGAGTGAAATGCGCGCCAGCGAAGCCATCGTCAAACAGCGCCAGGCAGAACTGGACTCTACTTCCAAACGTCACGCCCGTTCCAGCACGCTATCTCAGCGCGGCGCTGTGTCCGCCCAGCAGCTCGACGATGACCGTGCTGCCGCCGAAAGCGGTAGGGCGGCACTCGAGTCCGCCCGTGCGCAGGTCTCTGCCGCCCGTGCGGCAATAGAAGCCGCCCGCACCAGCATCATCCAGGCGCAAACCCGCGTTGAAGCCGCCCAGGCCACCGAACGCCGCATCATGGCCGATATTGACGATAGCGAACTGAAAGCCCCGCGCGATGGGCGCATTCAGTACCGCGTGGCTGAGCCGGGCGAAGTGCTGGCCGCCGGTGGGCGCGTGCTGAATATGGTCGACCTCGCCGACGTCTACATGACCTTCTTCCTGCCCACCGAGCAGGCCGGGCTGTTAGCCATCGGCAGTGAAGTACGTATCATTCTGGATGCCGCGCCGGATCTGGTGATCCCTGCCAATATCAGCTTTGTGGCAAGCGTCGCCCAGTTCACACCGAAAACTGTCGAAACCAGCGATGAGCGGCTTAAGCTGATGTTCCGCGTCAAAGCGCGCATTCCGCCGGAGCTGCTGGCCGAGCACCTTGAGTATGTGAAAACCGGCCTGCCGGGGATGGCCTATGTGCGCCTGGATAACCAGCAGCCGTGGCCTGCCATGCTGATGGTGAGGTTGCCACAATGAAACAGGATATCCACCCCGCCGTCGCCCGGCTGGAGCACGTCGGCCAGCATTTTGGTGCCACCGTCGCGCTGCGCGATATCACGCTGACCATCCCTTCCCGTCGTATGGTGGGGTTGATTGGCCCGGACGGCGTGGGGAAATCGAGCCTGCTGTCGCTGATTGCCGGCGCACGGGTGATTGAGCAAGGCAACGTGATGGTGCTCGGCGGCGATATGCGCGATGCCCGGCACCGCCGCGATGTCTGCCCGAAAATAGCCTGGATGCCGCAGGGGCTGGGCAAAAACCTCTATCGCACCCTGTCGGTCTACGAGAACGTCGACTTCTTCGCGCGGCTGTTTGGTCACGACAAAAGCGAGCGTGAAGCACGCATTGACGAGCTGCTGAAAAGCACCGGGCTGGAGCCGTTCCGCGACCGCCCGGCGGGGAAACTCTCCGGTGGGATGAAGCAGAAGCTCGGCCTGTGCTGTGCGCTGATCCACGACCCAGAGTTACTGATCCTCGATGAACCGACCACCGGCGTGGACCCGCTCTCGCGCGCGCAGTTCTGGGCGCTTATCGACAGCATCCGCGAGCGTCAGCCGGAAATGAGCGTGCTGGTTGCCACCGCCTATATGGAAGAAGCCGAACGCTTCGACTGGCTGGTTGCGATGAACGCTGGGGAAGTGCTGGCCACCGGCAGCGCGGAACAACTGCGTACCCACACCAACAGCCAGACGCTGGAACAGGCGTTTATCGCCCTGCTGCCGGAGGCACAGCGCAACGCGCATCAGCAGGTAGTCATCTCACCGCGCGATACCCGCGAAGAGGAAGTTGCCATTGAAGCACGCGGGCTGACCATGCGCTTTGGCAACTTTGTCGCGGTGGATCACGTGAACTTTCGTATCGCACGCGGCGAGATTTTCGGCTTTCTCGGCTCCAACGGCTGCGGTAAATCCACCACCATGAAGATGCTGACCGGGCTGCTGCCCGCCAGCGAAGGGGAAGCCTGGCTGTTTGGTCAGCCGGTCGACCCAAAAGATATCGAGACCCGCCGCCGGGTAGGCTATATGTCGCAGGCCTTTTCGCTCTACAGCGAGCTGAGCGTGCTGCAGAACCTGGAACTGCACGCCAGGCTGTTCCATATCCCGGATGACGAAATTCCCGCAAGAGTTGCCGAGATGAGCCAGCGTTTTATGCTCACCGAGGTGGAAAACGCTCTGCCCGCCGCGCTGCCGCTCGGCATTCGCCAGCGCCTGTCGCTGGCGGTGGCGGTTATCCATCGCCCGGAGATGCTGATCCTAGACGAACCGACCTCCGGCGTAGACCCGGTGGCCCGCGATATGTTCTGGCAGCTGATGGTCGACCTGGCGCGCCAGGATAAGGTCACCATTTTTATCTCCACCCACTTTATGAACGAGGCGGAGCGCTGCGACCGTATTTCGCTGATGCACGCGGGCAAGGTGCTGGCCAGCGATACGCCGCAGGCGCTGGTCGAAAAACGCGGCGCGGCCACGCTGGAAGAGGCGTTTATTGCCTACTTACAGGAGGCTTCCGACCCCGTTCCGGTTGCGGAAATGGTAGATACCCCAGTTAAACCCGAGAGCGAACCGCCGCGTCAGGCCTTTAGCCTACGCCGCCTGTTTAGCTACAGCCGTCGCGAAGCACTGGAGCTGCGGCGCGATCCGGTACGATCGACGCTGGCGCTGCTGGGAACGGTGATCCTGATGTTTATCATGGGCTATGGGATCAGCATGGACGTGGAGGATCTGCGTTTTGCAGTACTCGACCGCGATCAAACCGTCAGCAGCCAGGGCTGGTCGCAGAACATTGCCGGTTCGCGCTATTTTATCGAGCAGCCGCCGCTGCATAGCTACGACGAACTGGACCGCCGCATGCGTGACGGTGAACTGGCGGTCGCCATCGAAATTCCACCAAACTTTGGTCGCGATATTGCCCGCGGCACGCCGGTGCAGATAGGCGTGTGGGTCGATGGCGCGATGCCAAACCGCGCGGAAACGGTGCGCGGCTACGTGCAGGCGATGCACCTTTCGTGGTTACAGGAGATGGCCGGGCGGCAGCCTTCTGCCAGCCGGGATACCTCGCTGATTTCTATCGAGACGCGCTATCGCTATAACCCGGATGTGAAGAGCCTGCCGGCGATCGTTCCGGCGGTGATCCCCCTGCTGCTGATGATGATCCCAGCGATGCTCAGCGCGCTGAGCGTGGTGCGGGAGAAAGAGCTGGGTTCGATCATCAACCTGTACGTGACGCCCACCACCCGCACCGAGTTTTTACTCGGTAAGCAGATGCCTTACATCGTGCTTGGGATGTTCAACTTCCTGCTGCTCTGCGCTCTGTCGGTGTTCGTTTTTGGCGTGCAGCATAAGGGGAGTTTCCTGACGCTGACGCTGGCGGCGCTGCTGTATGTCACCATCGCCACCGGGCTGGGGCTGTTGATCTCCACCTTTATGAAGAGCCAGATCGCGGCGATCTTCGGGACGGCGATCATTACGCTGATTCCGGCCACCCAGTTCTCCGGGATGATCGATCCGGTCGCATCGCTTGAAGGGCCAGGGCGCTGGATTGGCCAGATTTACCCGACCAGCCACTTCCTGACCATCGCCCGCGGCACTTTCTCTAAAGCGCTGGGGCCAGGTGACCTGTGGGCGTCGTTTATTCCGCTCTTGATTGCCGTGCCGCTGGTGCTGGGATTAAGCGTGTGGCTGCTGAAAAAACAGGAGGGATGATGCGCGGATTACGCAATATTTATAACCTCGGCGTGAAGGAACTCCGCAGCCTGCTGGGCGATAAAGCGATGCTGACGCTGATCGTGTTTGCCTTCACCGTTTCGGTCTACTCTTCGGCAACGGTGATGCCGGGCTCGCTGCATCTGGCGCCGATTGCGATCGCCGATATGGATAAATCTCAGCTCTCATCGCGGATTATCAACGGCTTCTATCGGCCGTGGTTTCTTGAGCCAGAGCTGATTACCGCCGACGAGATGGACGCGGGGCTGGATGCCGGGCGCTATACCTTCGCCATCAATATTCCACCTAATTTTCAACGGGATGTGCTGGCAGGAAGGCAGCCGGATTTGCAGGTTAACGTCGATGCCACCCGCATGAGCCAGGCGTTTACCGGCAACAGCTATATCCAGAATATCGTGACCGGCGAGGTGAACAGCTTCGTGGCGCGGTATCGGGATAACAGCACGCTGCCGGTGGAGCTGGCGGTGAGGATGCGCTTTAACCCGAACCTCGAGCAGGCGCGTTTTGGCGCAGTGATGGCGATCATCAACAACATTACGATGCTGGCGATCGTACTCACCGGATCGGCGTTGATCCGCGAGCGCGAGCACGGCACGGTTGAGCATCTACTGGTGATGCCGGTGACCCCGTTTGAGATTATGCTCGCCAAGGTCTGGTCGATGGGGCTGGTGGTTCTGGTGGTGTCGGGGCTGTCGCTGATGTTGATGGTGCAGGGGATCCTGCAGGTGCCGATAGAGGGGTCGATTCCACTGTTTATGTTAGGGGTTGCGCTGAGTCTGTTTGCGACCACGTCGATCGGCATTTTTATGGGCACGATTGCCCGGTCAATGCCGCAACTGGGGCTGTTGATGATTCTTGTGCTGCTGCCGTTGCAGATGTTGTCCGGCGGTTCAACGCCGAGAGAGAGCATGCCGCAGCTGGTGCAGGACATTATGCTCACCATGCCCACCACGCATTTCGTGAGCCTGGCGCAGGCTATTCTCTATCGCGGTGCCGATTTTGCTATCGTCTGGCCGCAGTTTTTGACGCTGCTGGCGATTGGCGGGGCGTTCTTTGGGATTGCGCTGGTGCGTTTTCGTAAAACGATTGGGGAGATGGCATAAGATTTGTAGGCCGGATAAGGCGTTTACGCCGCCATCCGGCAACGTGCACCATCCCGGAGTCGGCGTGAACGCCTCGTCCGGGCTACGGGTCGGGCATTATCATCGTCTGTAGCCCGGGCGAACGCAGTGACCCCGGGATGTTCACCGCACTTTCATTTTCCCGCACACGCAAAAAAGCCCATCCGTCAGGATGGGCTTCTTCACTAAATTGATGCCTGGCAGTTCCCTACTCTCGCATGGGGAGACCCCACACTACCA